>CAZHIV010000231.1:0-3571 GCA_964532675.1 uncultured Planctomycetaceae bacterium | reverse complement strand
TGCCGCTATCGAGCAGCACGAGCGGACGCAGGTCGGGCGGAATGACGGGGATCACGTCCAGCACCATCCACTCGGGTTTGTTGTCCGAGTCGCGGATCGCCTCGACCGTCTTCAGTCGATTGATGAGATCCTTGGCCTTTTGCTTGGAGCCAGTTTCCCGGAGCTCTTCCCGCAACTCGACCGAGAGCTTCACCAGATCGAGCTGCTGCAGCAGCTTGCGAATCGCTTCAGCGCCCATGGACGCCTCAAACGCAGTTTCGCCGTATTGCTCGCGGGCCTGGCGATACTCTTCTTCCGTGAGCAACTGCTGCGGCTTGAGCGCCGTGTCGCCCGGGTTAATGACCACGTAGTCCTGGAAGTAAATCACCTTTTCCAAGCTGGTGGTCTTCATGGCCAGCAGGCTGCCAAGCCGGCTGGGCATGGCCTTGAAAAACCAGATGTGCACGACGGGCGCGGCCAGCTCGATGTGACCCATGCGCTTGCGGCGCACGCGGCTGTGCGTGACCTTGACGCCGCAGCGATCGCAGATCATGCCCTTGTACTTCATGCCGCGGTACTTGCCGCAGGCGCATTCCCAGTCCTTTTCCGGGCCGAAGATGCGCTCGCAGAACAGGCCGTCTTTTTCCGGCCGGTAGGTGCGATAATTGATCGTCTCCGGCTTCTTCACTTCGCCGAACGACCAGCTACGAATATCGTGCGGCCGGGCGAGGCTGATCTTCACCGACGAGTAGTCGTTGATGCGATCGTAACTGGCTGTATCTAAAATGCTACTCATACTTCTTGCTCCAGCCGCAAAGCGGCGCAAGTTAATAGCCAGGGGCGCTAGCCCCTGGACGTCTTCCAAATGATTTGTATCTGAGCCCCAACAGGGCGACACTGCCGTCCCTTTGGGACTTGCATTTTGAATTGCGTCTTCAACCAACGGCTTCCGCCGCTGGCTATTAACGATCGCCGCGTTGCGGCTTTCGCCCACTAAATCCTTCGCTTCTCCAACTGCATATTCAAACCAAGGCCGCGAATCTCATTCGTCAACACGTCGAAGCTCGCCGGCGTGCCGGCTTCGAGCGTGTTCTCGCCTTTGACCATCGATTCGTAAATCTTGGTGCGGCCTTCGACGTCGTCGCTCTTCACGGTGAGCAACTCCTGCAGGATGTACGCGGCGCCGTACGCCTCGAGCGCCCACACTTCCATCTCGCCAAAACGCTGGCCGCCGAAGCGGGCCTTGCCGCCGAGTGGCTGTTGCGTGATCAGCGAGTACGGGCCCGTGCTGCGGGCGTGCACCTTGTCGTCCACCAAGTGATGCAACTTAAGCATGTAGATGTAACCAACCGTCGTTTCCTGCTCGAACGCTTCACCGGTGCGGCCGTCATACAACTTCGCCTTGCCGTGTTTGGGCAAGCCCGCTTCGCTCAGCGCGTTATTGATGTCCGACTCTTCGGCGCCATCGAACACAGGAGTAATCGCACGGAAGCCAAGCTTCGCCCCGGCCCAGCCAAGGTGCGTCTCCAGAATCTGCCCCACGTTCATGCGGCTCGGCACGCCGAGCGGATTGAGCATGATCTGCACCGGCGTGCCGTCTTCGAGGAACGGCATGTCCTGCACGGGCAGAATCTTCGAGATAACGCCCTTGTTACCGTGCCGGCCGGCCATCTTGTCGCCGACCGAGATCACCCGCTTCGTGGCAATGTACACCTTCACCATCTGCAGCACGCCGCTACGCAGCTCATCGCCGCGCTTCATCGAGTTCAGCTTGCGGTCGCGGGCGTCGATCGCTTCTTCCACGTTCGACCAAAGCTGCTTGTAAATCTTTTCGGCATCCTTCTTTCGCTGCGGGCTGCGTAGATCGAGCGAATCGATTTTGAATGACGCGGCGCGCTCCGCGACGTAGGCAGGATCCTGGCCGTGGACGAGCGGATTGCCGTCGTCATCCGTCACCTTGCGGCCGATGATTTTCTCGACCTCGATGATCAATTCGCCGAATACGGCCGCGATCCGCTCGTTGCCTTCCTTCTCGGCCGCCTTCAGTGTCCGCTCGAACTCCTTGCGCTGATCCTCGGTGAGGCTCATGCGACGGGAGAAGCGTTGCGTGTCGATGACGATTCCTTCAACACCCGATGGGACCTCCAGCGAATCGTTCTTCACGTCTTCGCCGGCCCGGCCGAAGATCGCGTGCAACAGCTTTTCTTCCGGCGTCAGCTCGGTTTTGCTCTTCGGCGAAACCTTGCCAACGAGAATGTCGCCGGGCTCCACGTACGTGCCAATTTGCACGATGCCGTTCTCGTCGAGATTGCGCAGCATCTTCTCGCTGACGTTGGGGATGTCGCGAGTGAACTCCTCGCGGCCCAGCTTCGTCTCGCGGATCTCCACGTCGAACTCCTCGATATGAAGCGACGTGTAGGTGTCGTTCTTCACCAGCTCTTCGCTGATGATGATCGCGTCCTCGAAGTTGTATCCCTCCCACGACATGAACGCCACGAGCACGTTTCGGCCGAGGGCCAGCTCGCCCTGGTAGGTGGCTGCACCGTCGGCGATGACTTGGCCTTTTTCAACCTTATCGCCTACGCGAACGATCGGCTTCTGATTCTGGCAGGTCCGCTCGTTGAGGCCGACGAACTTTCGCATTTTGTGCGATTCGGGGCCGATCTCGATGCGATCGGCGTCGGCGTACGTGACCGTGCCCTTGTGGCCGGCGCGAACAATCATTCCCGAATGCAGCGCTACGTCGCGCTCCAAACCGGTGCCCACAATTGGGGGCTCGGTCACCAACAAGGGCACCGCTTGCCGCTGCATGTTTGAACCCATCAGCGCGCGGTTCGCATCATCGTGCTCAAGGAACGGGATCAAACCGGCCGACACGCCGATCATCTGGCTCGGCGTCACGTCGATGTATTGAATCTGGTCCACGGGAATGAGCACGAAATCGGCATGATGTCGCGCGACAATCGTTTCGCCAGTGATCTTGTTGTCCTGAATCGGCGAGTCGGCCGACGCGACGTACGCTTCGGACTCTTCGTCGGCACGCAGCCATACGACTTCGTCCGTCAACTTGCCCCTGGTCACTTTGCGGTAAGGCGTGATCAAAAAGCCGTATTCGTCGACGGCGGCGTACATCGCCAGGCTGGAAATCAGGCCGATGTTCGTGCCTTCCGGCGTTTCGATCGGGCAGATGCGGCCGTAGTGCGAAATGTGCACGTCGCGCACTTCAAAGCCAGCCCGCTTGCGATTGAGACCACCCGGGCCGAGGGCGCTCAGCCGCCGCTCGTGCGTGAGCATTGAGAGCGGATTCGTCTGGTCGACCACCTGCGAAAGCTCGCCGCGGCCGAAGAAATATTCGATCGCCGCCGAAATGCTCTTGGGGTTGATCAGGCTGCGCGGCGTCATGTCCTCGATATCTTTGAGGCTCATCCGCTCTTGCACGGTGCGGCGAAGCTTCAAAAAGCCCTTGCGGATTTCATCCTGGGCCAGCTCATCGATCGTCCGCAACCGGCGGTTGCCGAGGTTGTCGATGTCGTCGACCTGCGCCGACGGGTCGCTCGTCCGCAAGCGGATGAGATACCGGATCGCGTTGACG
>CAZHIV010000230.1:0-3473 GCA_964532675.1 uncultured Planctomycetaceae bacterium | reverse complement strand
TGCCATCGACCGTAAATCCAGCGCCCAAAAAAAGAAGCGCCGCCGCGCGACAGGCGCCAGCGAACGCGCCCTAGCCGGATGACCAGACTACTATAGGGGACACGGCGTATGGCTTCGCCAGACGGCGACCTGAATGAATGGCTCTTGACTCGTCCCAGACTTAATTATTGTCGCGACTGCTGTTTACGGCAAGCGAATGGTGCTCGCGGCAAGACTCGACCGTGGCCGCGCGGGGCGGTTTTTCGCCACCTCTGCGCATCGCCCTCGCGCAATTGCGCACCCACCTGCGCTTTGCCTCCTGTCGCCAGCGCAAAATGAACGAAACAGCCGGCCACAGAATTATTGATTGTCGCTCTACTGCGATATAGCTATTCTTAAGGCAGGCCGTGCTGGGGCGCGCGGCCCAATGTGGGCAGCCAGACACGGAACGGAACGGAGCAGAGCCATGATTCTAGTCCGTCGTCGACTTCGTATCCTGCTCGCCGCCTGTTGCTGCGTGGCGGGATTATGCGGATCGGCATTCGCCCAAGCGAATCCCTTTGGCGATCTTCGCGCCCTTTGGATCAGCCGCTTCGACTATACCGCTTCCAGCGCGAGCAACATCAATACCGTCATCGACGACGCCGCGAGTCTGGGGATTACGGACGTGGTGTTTCAGGTCCGCGGCCGGGCCGACGCCTTTTACAACGGCAGCATCTACGAACCGAAGGCGACGGCCGCCGGCGGCATCGACCCGCTCCAGATCGCCATCGACCGGGCGCACTCGCACGGCATGAAGCTGCACGCCTGGACAAACGCCATGCCGCTCTGGAACCTGCCCGATCCGCCCGCGACGAACACGGTGCAAAACCCGTCGCTCCATCCCTTCAACGCGGTGCCGAACCCCACCGCCGCGAATCCGGGCTTTCGCGTGATCGACAAGTTCGGCAATCCTGAGCCCGGCAACGGCTGGAGCAACTACGCGATGTTCAACCCCGCCAGCCAGGCCACGCACGATCACATTAACAACGTGCTGGGCGACATCGCCACGCGGTACGACGTCGACGGCATCCATTTGGACTACATCCGCTACGGCGTGAATCAATCGGTGAGCGGCGAAACGCCTTTCAATCGGCTGCCGCACGACGATCTCACGCATCAGATGTATAGCACCTGGGCGCAGGCCAAATACCCAAGCCAGCCCGGCACGTGGGACGGATCCAACTACGCAAACGCGACTCCCTACCGCGAATTTATCACCGAGCGGATCACCGACATGGTAGGCTCGATCAAAGACACGATCGACGACGTCGAGCTGTCGAGCGGCCGCGAAATCGCCCTCTCGGCCGCCGTGTGGCGCAACCCGAACATCGGCAAGGCCGACTACATGCAGGACTACCGGACCTGGCTGGAACGGGACTATCTCGATATTGCCATGCCGATGATGTACCTCTCGGCGTCGAACGACCATTTAATGCTCACCGACCTCCCGGCGGTGATGGGCATCGAGACGAATGCGAAGATCGCGCCGGGGCTGGGAGTGTACCTGCACACCGCGTCGAACGGCGGCGTCGACCTGACGATTACCCAGCTGCAGCGGCTTTACGACTACGGCGCCGACGGCGCGACGTTTTACCATTACCCGTCGTTTTTCGAGGGCTCCCTGGCCGAGCCGCGTCGCACCGCCGTCACCAATTGGTACAACAACCTCCCCGCCGTCGGCGAGCCCGGGCCCGGCAACGTCCTCGACGACTTCGAGGCCGGCCACGGCCACTTCAAATGGCCTTGGAATCACTCGCCCGGATCGCAAACGTTCGGCCTCGCTGAAGAGACCAGCGTCAGCCGCGTGACCAACGAAGCGCAAGGCGGGGCCACGTCGCAGTTGCTCAACTTCGTCATTGAAAATCCGTCGGACCCCGAGTGGCAACAGCGCCACAGTTCGAGCGACAACAGTCAGGCGGCGCATCCGTCCGGCAACGTGCCGCTGGCCCCCACCGGCTACGTCGGCTTCTGGCTCAAGACCAGCGATCCGAACGCACAGGTTCGCATCGCCATCGACGACCCCGTGGCCGGCGGATCGACCGCCATCGAGTGGGGCTACGTGCAGGACGTTCTGGCCGACGACGAGTGGCACCTCTATCAATGGAACCTGCAGGACGGCGCCCACTGGGATCCGTTTGGCAACGCGGGAAGCAACGGGATCATCGACGCCGAGGGCGGCACGATCACGATCGACTCGATCTGGTTCAACGGCAGCGGCAACGCCGCCATCTATCTCGACACCGTCTCGCACAACCCCGACGGACCGCTCGCTGCGGCCGTGACCATTCCCGGCGACTACTACGGCGACGGCGCCGTCGACGCGAGCGACTACGACACGTGGATCGCCACGCTCGGCCAGCAAGTTGCCCTTGGCATCGGCGCCGACGGCAACGGCGACGGAACCGTCGACGCCGCCGATTACGTCGTCTGGCGCAAAGCGCTATCCACGGCGGGCAGCAGCCCGCTTTCCGACGCCCCGGCGGTTCCCGAACCGTCGGGCCTCTTGCTTTTGGCCACGGCCACGTTTCTGCTGGGGCTGAAACCGCGCCGGACCGCGTAAATCTGTAGGGAACGCCCTCCGCGGCGTTCCGCGCCCTCCTGCCGTTCCGCGCCCTCCGCGGCGCTTGCGCGTTGCCGGGCGGCCGACGGAACGGCACAGAGGCCGTTCCCTACAGGAATATTCCCGGATGGCTTTCACGTGTTGCGATCCCTCGTCCGTTCGCCCTCCATTCGCCCGGTCGGGAAATACGGGACAACCGGGCGAAAAGCTGGTATAAAGGGACGTCCGTGGCTGGCGATTCTACGCATCGACTTGCGAGGGAGCCGTTATGCACCAGGAGAACGGGTCGAAACGCGAGGGCGTCTCTCGACGGCAGTTTCTGCAGGGGGCCGGCGGGGCCGCCGCCGGGTCGATGCTGGCGAATTTGCCGCAGCCGCAGCTTTCCCACGCTCAAGAGGTCGGCGCGGCTCGCCCCGGATTGAAGCGCTACGCCGCTTCGGGCGCCGACATCCGGCTCGAAGTCAACGGCCGCTTGGCGCAGCTCTCTGTCACGCCGGATGCAACTTTGCTGCAGGCCCTGCGCGAGTCGCTCAACCTGACCGGGGCCAAGGACGTCTGCGACCGCGGCGCTTGCGGCGCCTGCACCGTGCTGGTGGATGGCCGCAGCGTCAACAGCTGCATGATGCTGGCCGTCGACGCCGTGGGGCACAAGGTTACGACCGTCGAAGGCCTGGCCAACGACCGAGAGCTCGATCCCGTCCAGCAGGCGTTCGTCGAGCAGGACGCATGCCAATGCGGCTATTGCATTCCGGGCTTCGTCGTGCGATCCCGGGCCCTATTAGATGAATCGCCGCAGCCCGATCTCGATGCGATCAAGCAAGGGCTGTGCGGCAACGTCTGCCGTTGTGCCGCGTACGTGCGGATCTTCGCGGCCGTCGAGGCCGCCGCGAAA
>CAZHIV010000229.1:0-10054 GCA_964532675.1 uncultured Planctomycetaceae bacterium | reverse complement strand
GCCGCGAGCGCCTTCGCGGGTTCCGAGCATTTGCATTTTTTCGGCAGTCACTTTGAGCTTGGAGTGCTTCTGCCCCTCTTTTTCCCAACGATCGAGCTTCAAGCGGCCTTCGATCAGCACGGGCGAGCCTTTGCTGAGGTATTCGTTGGCGACTTCCGCGGTGCGGCCCCACAAGGTGATGTCGACGAAGGTGACTTCATCGACCCACTGATCGCCGCGCTTGACCCGGTCGTTCACGGCCAGTCCGATGTCGGAAACGGCCGTGCCGCTGGGGATGTATCGCAGTTCTGGGTCGCGCGTCAAATTGCCAACCAGGATCACTCGATTGTAGCTCGCCATGATAATGCTTCCTTCCAGGAGTCAAACCGCCGGCGGGTCGTTATCGGTTACTCGAGCCGGGGCGTGAACTGAACACCCGTTCCGTACCACCGAGAATACCAAATCGGTCTGCCCAGGGCAATCTTTTCCCGATCTAAATTCGACCGGAGGGCGGTGGAAAAGGCGTCGACTGCTAATCTTCCGAGGCCTCGTCGGCATCGACTGAGGCCACGGCGGCCTTGGCATCGACTGAGGCCACGGCGGCCTTGGCGGCGCCCACCGCCGCGGTGGCCGGCTGGGCCGCCGGCCCCGTCTGGGCATGCTCCAGCACCGCCTCGACCAGGTGCGGATGCACCTTGAGCACCAGGTGGCGCAGGATGCCGTCGTGGAGTTCCCATTCGCGGTTCAGGGTGGTGAGCATCGAGCCTGGGCCGCGGTAATACAGCAGCCAGTAAGTGCCGCGCCGCTGGCCGCCGATGGGGTACGCCAGGCGGCGATCCTCCCAAAGGCGGCTGACAAGGACCTCGCCGCCGCCCGACTTGATCGTCGTTTCGACTTCCGCCGGCAGCGCCGAGCGATCTCGGGCAAAGCGGTTGGAATCGAAAATGAGCATCGCTTCGTATACGTTGGTTCGTTCTTCTGCCAAGAGTAAGCTCCCGTGTTAAGTATAAGTAGCTGTTAGCTGTTAGCTGTTAGCTGTTAGCCAATCCGAGTCTTGCTAATAGCTAATAGCTAATAGCTTCAATTAAACCGATTCATTCCTGCTTCGATCCCGTCCGCAGCCCAGCACTCCACTCCGTCGGCCGCTTGCGCCACGGCGTCCTCCATGGCGGTCCGCTCGGCCGCGGTGAAACGGCCCAACACGTAGTCGGCCGGGTCCCAGCGGTCGGGCACCGGGCCGATGCCCAGCCGCAGCCGGGCGAACTCTTCCGAACCCAGGCGTCGGATAATATCGTCCAATCCCTTTTGCCCTCCGGCCGAGCCTCGCCCGCGAAACCGCAGCTTGCCAAGCGGCAAGTTGAAGTCGTCGCAAACGACCAGCAAATCCTCCAGCGGCAGTTGGTAAAACGCGACGGCGGCCGCCACGCTCTGCCCGCTGCGGTTCATCAACGTCTGCGGCCACACGAGCAGCGCCTGCTGCCCGGCCACCGTGGCGCTCGCCACGCGGGCGCTGAACTTCTCTCGCGGGGCCTCCGCGGTGCCACGCGCCGCCAAGGCATCCAGCACTTCGAAGCCCACGTTATGCCGCGTTTTTTCGTACTTCCTCCCGAGGTTTCCCAATCCGACGATCAGTTTCATGACCCATGTAGGTCCGCCGAGCCGAGGCGGACCTGTGCCGCTCTGCTCGCGGCACCTACTCCTTCTCCCCGCCCTCCTCTTCCTCTTCCTTGCCCTTGCCGATGACTTCCGGCTCGACGGTGGCGCCTTCGGCGGCTGCGGCCTCCTCCTCTTCCGCGGCCGGCGGCACGCACTGCACGATGACCGCCTCTTCGTCGGAGATGATCGTGGCCCCCTCCGGCAAGTCCTCGATGTCCTTCGCCGTGAGGTAGCCGTCGATTTCCAATTGGTTGATGTTCAGGTGGAGCTTATCGGGTATGACGTCCAGCGCCACTTCGATCTCGATGGAGTGGACAGGCTGCTCGAGGACGCCGCCTTCGCGCGTGCCGGGCGCCTCGCCGCGCAGCTCGACCGGCACCTCGACGGTGACGCGCTCGCCGGCCTGCACGCGCAGCAGATCGACGTGCAGCACGTGCTGGTAAAAGGTGTCCCACTGCACGTCTTGCAGGAGGGCCTTGCCGGAGGCGTCGCCGTCCAGGTCGACGACCTTCGCCCCGTGGCGCAGGGAGGCCTCCAACTGGTCGGCGGCCAGCGTGAGGCTGACGGCCTCCTCGCCGTGCCCATACAGGACGGCCGGCAGCCGACCGCCGCGGCGGAGCCGAACATTGTGCCGCTTGCCGAGGGCTTTGCGTTTTTCGACATGAAGTAGCTCGGACATAGAGGGTCTCGCGCGGGAGAGTTGGCCTCGGCCCGAAAAGGCCGTGCGTGGCGAAACCACTTATTGTGGCCGGCTTTTGCCCGGTCTTCAAGCCCAAGTCCGCCGCCGGCGGGACGTGGAAAGATGCGGAAAGATTACGGGCAGGTGGCACGCCCGAACCGGGCGTGCCACCCCCGTGCGCACATCGGCGGCGAATAGGTCCCGTCGACTTACGCTGACACATAGCCAGGCGACCGAACGTCGGCAGACGCCAGCGGCTTCTCCAGCCATACGACCGATCGAACGGAGGTCCTCGCGGCAGCCTCACTGGCGCCGCCGAAAACGAGGCCCTTCACCTCCGCAGCGGGCGTCCAGTGGCTACGATCCTTGCTGATCCGATCGGCCGGTTTCAACGACCCTTGCTCCGCCATCCGGCGCAGCTCGCGGCTGGAAAACGGGCCGGCCAGTTTCCGCCCGGCCATCACCCAGTATCGCGTCGGCACGCGCTTGCGAACCGACCGCCGCGCCGGGGCCGCCGCGCGCGCTGCCGCCACCAGGCGATCGGAGGAAACAGTCTGTGCCACGGGCGGCGAATTGAACAGGCCGCGCACCAACTCGGCTCGGACCCAGTTGCCGTCGGTACCTTTGCGGACGGTGTCGTCGCGCGACAGGCGGCCCCAACGGGCGACCGCAATCAACTCCATCGACGACATCGGCCCCCACTCGTCCCCCATGATTCGGCAATACCATTCGGCGGCCATGTTGGTCCTCCTTCTCGATCAACTTGCATTGTGTCGACCTTATTTCTGGATGACCGCATCGGGCCGGCGGAGGTTCGGCCGCCGACTATTAAGAGAGTCTAACAATTTGAATGAAACCGCCGAGAACGCAGAGGTCGCCAAGAGAAATGCATTGGTTTTTGTCCTCCTTGGCGTCCTTTGCGTACTTGGCGGTTCAATTTGTTAGAGGCCTTAAGAATTCCGAACAGCATTCAGCGCAGGCACCGGCCGGGATGCATCGCGCAGGGCGAGCAAGCTGTGTGCCATCGGCTTTGCTGGCAGCCGCGCGATCAGTGGCCCGGACGGATCACCGGCCAGCTACCGTAAAACACGAATCAGTGGACCGCGACCGTAGCGTGGCAGCGACGCCGGCGGTGTCATGCGTGTCCCGAACTGAGATTGCCGGCTCGAATTGAGACGTCGCTACGGCGAGCCAATCATTGCGCTCGCCAGCGCCGGTTTCCTCATCGGGCGCGAGAGCCCAGGCAGAAAAACTAACGCTGCCAGCGCGATCAGCAGTGCGCCGGCCGGTTCAGGAACGACGCCCGGCGGCCGCGGCGCGGGGCCGGGAATGCTCTGGCCGAAGTTGCCGATCCAGGCGAAATAGTCGATCAGATCGACGACGCCGTCGAAATTGGCGTCGGCAGAGAGGCCGAAACCCGATTGGTTCTGCTGGCTGCGCCACACGACGTAGTCGGCGGCGTCGACGGTGCCGTCGGCATTGAAGTCGCCCGTCAGCGACGGCACGATGCCCAGCGTGAGGACAGTTGGCGCATAGAACACGTGCCAGTCGAGCCAGTTGCTGCCCGTGCTGGGAAAGGTGGTGGTGAACAGCAGATTGGCGACGCCGCTCCCCGGGATAAAGCCCGCGGTGACGATTTCGAACGTATCGCTCAAGGAAGGCATGTATCCGCCCAGGTAGGAGATATCGAGCTCGCCCAAAAAGGCGTCGCCGCCGACGATGAGTTGGTCGTAATCGCCCGGATTCGCACCGGCGATGTCGATCGCCAGAACGCCGACGCCCTGGCCATAGTTTCGCGCGACGTCGGTCGTGCCGACCGCCCCAATGCCGCCGGGCGCCAGGGTGCCGCCGGTGTTAAACAGCTCGCCGTCGAATCGGTTCACGTGGAGCGTGCCACCCGGAAAGTTGAATCCGACGACGCCGGGCACCGGCGGCGCGTGCTGCCGGATCGTATCGGCGAAGAGGTGGCCGTCGACCAGGTTGACCGCACCGGCATTCCAAATCGTGAGCATGCCGCTGACGTCCATCTGCGAGTTGTTGTCGATCGTCAGCGAGCCGACGCCGCCCGTAACGCCGGGGAGGCCGCAGCAGGCCGTGGGGTGGGGCGCGGTGCCGACGACTACGGTGTCCACCGTCCAGTGGGTATTGTCCAGGACCAGGTGCCCTTCCGAAGTGGGCTGACCAGAAATGAAACCGGCGACCGAATTGAGCGTGCCGTTGGCGACGGTGAGCCGCGGCTGGCCAAAGTAGGGCCCCACTTCGACGTGCAGGGCCAGGTCCAACTGATTGCCGGCCAGATCGAGAAACACGTCGCCCTGCCGGGCGCTCAGCGATTGATGGGCGTACGGCGCCGGGTTCGGCGGCACGACGACGGTGGTCGATACGCCGGAGAGGTCCGTGGCCCGGCTGAAAATGAGATGCTCGGAGGGCAGCGGCGGGGTGCCGTGGGCCGTCTGCCATTTGGCCGGGTCGTCGAACAGGCCGCCCGACGCATCGGTCCACCGCGCTTCGTTCGGCTGCAGCACGATGATCTCCGACACCTGCGTCGACCAGTCGTTGCTCGCCGAGCTGACGAACTCCTGGCTCGTCCAGAAGATGCCGGGGTCGGCCGGGTCGATGGTCGTCGAGCTGTAGTCGCCCCAGCGGTTGCGATTCTGGGAATCCAATCGCACGTAGTCGGCGACGCCTTGCTGCAGCAGCATGGGCGGGTTGAACGCGGTGATGCCGCCGACCGTTTTTCCGACGAGCGCGTAGCTGCTGGCGTACTCGCCCGGGCCCGCGCCCGTCCGCGTGAAGCCGATCACGACGTCGCCGAATTCATTGACGGCAACCGAGGGAAACGTCGTCGCCTGAAAGCCGGGGTCGTTGATCGTCTGGTTCTCCAGCACGGCGTTCGTTGCCGCGTCGATGCGCAGGAATCGCGTCGCGGCAATTCCGCCGTTGTCGACGGAGTGCACGGCGTAAATTTCGCCGTTGTGGAGCACCGTGTTTCCGCTGAACCGGCCGTCGTTCGCTTCCAAATTCTGGACGGCGCCGGGCTGGGCGACGGTCGGCGGATTCGCCGCGGCCGGCACCCCCACCGGGCCGACGTTCGCCACCGACCCCGAGAAGATTTCCGCACGATACACGGTCCCCGCGCCGAAATCGTGCATCAATACGGGCAAAGTCGTGTTGAGCGCAAACAAATTGCTGGCGTCCACCGCGAGCTGCGGCGACAGGGCGTTCGTGCCGGGCGGCCGCGCCACGTCTTCCAGCAGCGTCCTGTTCGCGATGCTGGGCACGGGCTGGAGCAGATCGAACTTCGGCAGGATCATGAATGCCATGCGAGTTTGCGCGGCCGTAAGCGGCGCCATGTTGGCCGAAATATAAACGGCCTCGGGGTTGTAGCCGATCATCGGGAAATCGGCCCAATTGCTGTCGTCGAAGTCGGAATCGACCTTGAACGCCGTCCACCCCAGCGTCGGATCGGACGAGTTTGAAATGGCGAAAAGAAAATTGTTTGCGCTGCCGCCGTTGTCGACAGCGACCGCGTAATAGCGCCTGGCATGTGGATCGTACACGACGCGGGGATCGAAGGCATTGCCTGTCGGCGCCTGGCCGGCCGACGACCAGAAGTTGTTCAGCGTTTGCGATTGGACTGCCACTCCGTCGCTTTTGCGATAGACGCGATATCGGCCGTTGATCAGCTCAACGAAGTGATCTACGCCCGCCGCCCCCATCGTATCGGGCACGATGAAGTTGCTGTGGACTCCAAACGTGCTGCCGGTGAAATTCTGGCCGATCGTGACGATCTGTGAGAACGCGGCCGTGGATGTAAAAGAAACGACCATGCACGCGACGACGAAGAAAAGCCGACGACGCATACTGCACCTCCCAAAGTTGACACCGACGCGCAGGGCAGCGGCAGGAAACATGCGCCATCCGGCGAGCGACTCCGCCAATTAGCCTGCAAGCGGCCGGCTCGAAGACAAGAAGAGCCGAACCGGCCACTGGCGTATCATAATCGATGGCAGTGGCCGCAGATACGAATTGGTCGAATATCGCTCAAATCCGACCGGGTCGGGACGGTGCGGGACTTTTTCGTGACGGTATTGCCTCGTCGGCATCGCCGCGAGCTAGCGGAACAGCCGGCTGATCGACTCGTTGCGGTGGATCCGCTTGATGGCCTCGCCCAACAACGGCGCGATGCTGAGCACGCGCGTCTGCGGCAAAATCTGATCCTCGCGCAGCGGGATCGAATCGGTGACGACCAGGCTGTCCAAATCGGCCTCTTTGAGCCGGTCGATCGCCGGGCCGCAGAGGACCGGGTGCGTGGCGGCGACGTGAATCTCTTTCACGCCGTGCTCGTGGAGCGTCTTGGCGGCCCCGGTGATCGAGCCGGCGGTGCTGATCATGTCGTCGAACATCAGGGCGACTTTGTCTTTCACTTCGCCGCCCAGGATATGGGCCTGCACGGTGGTCTCCGCGCTGGTGCGACGCTTGTCGATGATCGCCACCTTGCCGCCGATCCGCTTGGCGTGTCCCAGGGCCCGCTTGATGCTGCCCTCGTCCGGGCTGACGATAACCGCGTTCTCCAGGTCGATGCCCGAATGCAGGAAGTGCTCGTTGAGCACCGGCGCCGCGTACAGGTGATCGACGGGCACGTCGAAAAAGCCCTGAATCTGCGCGGCGTGCAGGTCCATGGTCAGCACGCGGTTGGCGCCGGCCCGGGTGATGAGGTTGGCCACCAGCTTGGCCGTGATCGGCACTCGGCCCTCGTCCTTGCGGTCCTGCCGGGCGTAGCCGAAGTAGGGAATCACTGCCGTGATGCGCTCGGCGCTGGCCCGTAGCGCGCTGTCGATCATGATCAACAACTGCAGGATGTTCTCATTAACCGGCGGGCACGTCGGCTGAATGAGAAACACGTCGCGGCCGCGGATGTCCTCGTTGATCTTGCAGGAGATTTCCCCGTCCGGAAACTTCCCCAGCCCAACATCGCCCAGCGGCACGCCGAGGTAATCGGTAATCCGCCGGGCCAGCGCCAAATTCGCCGTGCCGCTGAAGATCTTAAGGTCGTTCATGGGAAGCTGTTAGCTGAGTGTATCCGGGAATCAATCTCTGTAGGGAACGGCCTCTGTGCCGTTCCGTCGGTCTGACGCAAGGCCACGGAACGCCGCGGAGGGCGTTCCCTACAGATTCATCGGAATTTTGAATTCCCGGATAGCCTCAATTAGCTGTTAGCCAGCCGGGAACTGCTGTCTTGAGCTAATAGCTAACGGCTAATAGCTAAAAGCTCTTTCGCATTCCGTTCTCCACCGCCGCGAGTTCGTCGGGCGTATTGATGCTCAGCGCTTCGCAGGGCTTCAGCACGCACAGGGCGTCGACCGGTTCGCCGGCCTCCTTTAAGACACCGGGGCAGTCCGTCAGGTAATACTCGCCTTGGACGTTATTGGCCGTCAACCGGTCCAATGCGGACAACAGGGCGTCGGGGCGGAAAACGTAGGTGCTCAGGTTGACTTCGGTGATCGCCCGCTGCGGGGGCGAGGCGTCCTTTTCCTCGATGATACCCTGAAATCGGCCGTCGGCGTCGCGAACGATGCGGCCAAGGCCGGTTGGATTCGCCTTGTTGGCCGTACCCAGCAGGCAGGCCCACTTGTCAGTTTCGAACTCCGCCAGCAGCGCCCGCAGCGAGGACACCTGCACCATGGGCGAATCGCCGGTGAGGATCAGCACGGGCCCCTGATGAGCCTGCAGGGCGTGGCGGCACATCATCACGGCATGGCCGGTACCAAGCTGCTCGGTCTGCTCGACGAATTCAATTCCCGGCTCGCCAGCAAGCTCCTGCCGCACGAGGTCCGCGCGGTAGCCGACGACGACTAGCATCCGGCGAACTCCCGCCGCCCTCACAGCATCGATCACGTACCGCACCATCGGCCGCCCGCAGACGGGCACGAGCACCTTGGGCAGCTCGGAGGCCATCCGTTTGCCTTTGCCAGCCGCCAGAATAATCGCCAGGGGTTCTGCCATCCTACCTGCAGGGAACATACTCCACGTGATTGCGCATCTCGTCGATCGTCATCAGATGTGCCATCAGCTCGAGATACTCGATCGCTTTTCCAATATTAATCTGTTCTTGTTCGACAAACGCAACCCCAGAAAACTCTTGGTTCGACTTTTGCCGTAGGCGAGCGATGCGTAATGCATCCTGATCCTGAGAGACGAAGACTCGGCCTAATTCACCGGCACGATCAAGCAACGCCTCGTCGTCAACGTCCGGTCTATTGTCTTCGTGTGCCGTGATGACGTCGATTCCACGTCCCCGCAGCCCGCGCGTAATCTGGCCGCGCACTTGGTGATCCATGTAGAACGCCAGCATCAGGGCAATTCCTTGCCCATGGAGCGCAGCTTCTGCGCTAATCGAGGCTCTCCTAATTCCGAACGGTATTGTTCGGCAAACGCACGAAGCGCGGCGATCTCATTGTCGATTTCGTCTTTGTGGTCGTAGTAATAGGCCAGCGCGCTGTAGATCTGGCCGAGCGTCAACTCCGGATGGCTGCGCTGTAATTCATGCGCGTCGCTGCCAGTGGCAAGATACTCCTCAACCAACCCGCGAACTTTCAATCCCGTGCCGGCGATGTAAGGCTTGCCGCCCTGGCGCAATTCGACATGGGAATGGGCGATGCTGGTCATGTTGTAATTATATCACGCCGGCACTGGCGATGAACGACAGTACGTTGACCTACCCCCAGCGCCCTTCTTATACTGCGAATTTCAGCGAATTCCCAGGCCGAAGCGATTTGCATTCGCGAACCTTTTCCAGGCCGGACACGTCCAGACTAACCAAGAAGTGTGCAACGCCCGTGGTCCAAGACGCAATCGAGAAGGCGGATTTGCTCATCGAGGCGATGGGTTGGATTCGCCAGTTTCGCGATAAAATCACGGTCATCAAGCTCGGCGGCAGCGTGATGGAGGACCCCGAGGCGCTGCGGCACCTGCTGGTGGATATCGTGTTCATGGAGACGGTCGGCATGCGGCCGATCGTGGTGCACGGCGGCGGGGCGGCCATTACCCGGGCGATGGAGGAAGCGAAGATTGAGCCGCGGTTCATCCAGGGACGGCGGGTCACCGACGACGCCACCCTCGCCATCGTCGAGCGCGTGCTGGCCGGCGAGATCAACGAGTCGATCGCCGCGCGAATCGAGGAATTCGGCGGGCGGGCCATGCCGCTCAACTTCACGGGCGAGGCGAATAACAACGTGCTGTTCGGCGAGCGGCTGACGCTTACCGGCGACGACGGCCGGCCGATCGACCTCGGCCACGTCGGCCGCGTCACGCGGGTCGACCGCGATACGCTGGAAAACTTGTGTTACGCCGGGCAGGTTCCGGTCATTCCCTCGATGTGCGAAACTGATACCGGCGAGCGGCTGAACGTGAACGCCGACACGGCCGCCACCGCGGTGGCCCAGGCGCTGGGGGCCGAGAAACTCGTGTTCTTGAGCGACGTGAACGGCGTGCGGCGCGACAAGAACGACCCCGATACGCTGATCCACTCGCTCACGGCAATCGATGCCCGCCGGCTGATCGCCGAGCGGGCGATCGAAGCGGGCATGATCCCCAAGGTCGAGGGCTGTTTGGAAACGCTGCAAAAAGGCGTGCGGAAGATTCACATCATCGACGGACGCATCCGCCACTCCCTGATGCTCGAGATTTACACGAACAAAGGCGTGGGGACGGAGATCGTCGCCTCGTAGCGTCGGCCGC
>CAZHIV010000228.1:0-13600 GCA_964532675.1 uncultured Planctomycetaceae bacterium | reverse complement strand
AGACGAAGCCTAGCCCGCAGCGCAAGCAAGGGAGCGCACGCGGTTCCCTCGCTTGCGCTCCGTGCTAGCGTGCTGCTGTGCATTTGCTTTGTGATCGCGGCGCCGGCTGCCGCGCAGAGCGAGGGGTCGGCCAGCTCGCTGCTGCCGCAGGGGATCGGCGGGCCGGAGGAGTGGACCAGCCCGGAAGGATTGGCATCCACGTTGCAGGTGATGCTGCTTCTGACGGTGGTCAGCCTGGCCCCGGCCATGCTGCTGATGACCACGAGCTTCGTGCGGATCATCGTCGTGCTGGGCCTGTTGCGACAAGCGCTGGGCACGCAGCAACTGCCGCCGAGCCAGGTGGTCACCTCCATCGCGCTGTTCATGACGCTGCTGCTCATGGCGCCCGTGTGGACGGAGTCGTACGAGCGCGGCATCAAGCCGTATACGAATAGCGAAATCGGCTTGGAGGAAGCGTTCTCCCGCGCCGTGGGCCCGCTGCGCGAGTTCATGGCCCACCAAATTCAACGCACCGGCAACGACGACAATGTCTACCTGTTCCTGCAATACCTGCCGTCGGAAACCGAAGCGGCCGCCGACGGGCCGCCCAACTACGTGTATTACGATCCGGCCGAGGGCGACCGCGAGGTGCCGCTGCTGGCTCTGCTGCCGGCCTTTATGCTCAGCGAGTTGAAGACCGCCTTTTTGATCGGCTTTCAGATTTATTTGCCGTTCGTGATCCTCGACATCGTGGTGGCCAGCGTAACGATCTCGATGGGCATGCTGATGCTGCCCCCTGTACTCATCTCGCTGCCGTTCAAGCTGCTGCTGTTCGTGCTGGTCGACGGGTGGCACCTGGTGGCGGAGATGCTGCTGCAGAGTTTTTATGTGATTGCGTAAGGGGCGTAGCAAAACCGCAAGCGGCGTGTGGCCGCTAACAAGCATCTGGCCCTCGACACTTGAACCTCGACCATCATGAATCCACAAGACGCCGTCGATTTGGGCCGCGAGGCCCTGTTGATCGCCACGCTGATTGCCGCGCCCGTGTTGCTTTCGGGCATGCTGGTGGGCCTGATGATCGGCTTGATTCAAGCGCTGACGCAGATCCAGGAGCAGACCGTGGCGTTCGTGCCGAAGCTCGTGGCGATGGCGCTGGCGCTGGGCCTCTCGTTGCCCTGGTTGCTTACGCGGCTGATCGAATACTCGCGGGAGCTGATATCCAGTATCCCCACGTCGCTGTGATCGGCGAGCTGATAATATTATGCCCGGCCTTGAAACATTCCTTATCAGCCGGTTCATGGTCTTCACGCTCGTGCTGGCCCGCGTCGGCGCGCTGCTGATGACGGCGCCGCTGTTCGGTTCGCAGTCGCTGCCGCGGCGGGTGCGGGCACTCTTGGCAGTGGCCATGTCGCTGCTCGTAACGCCCGTGTACCTGGGCACCACACTGCCGCCGGTCGAGCAGCTCTTCGACTACGGCCGGCTGCTGGCCAACGAGGCGCTCGTGGGCCTGCTGCTGGGCCTCGGCGTGAACATCCTGTTTTCGGGTATCCAGGTGGCCGGCCAGGTCGTCAGTCAGATGAGCGGCCTCTCGCTGGCCGACGTGTTCAACCCGGGCATCGAAGAAGAGGCGTCGGTCTTTTCGCAACTGTTTTATTTCGTGACGCTGGCCGTGTTTGTGGCGATCGGCGGGCACCGCATCATTACCGAGGCCTTGCTGGAAACGTTCGCCGCGACGCCGCCGGGCCACGCGGCGCTCGGCGCGAACTTCGTCGAAGTACTCATCGGCGTTCTTACGCATAGCTTTGTGCTGGGCATCCGCGCCGCGGCGCCGCTGCTGACCGCCCTGCTGCTTTCGAACCTCGTGCTGGGCCTCATCAGCCGTACGCTGCCGCAGATCAACGTGATCGCCGTCGGCTTCGGCGCCAATTCGCTGCTGGCCCTCGGCATGCTGTCGGTGTCCCTGGGCGCAGCAGCCTATACGTTCCAGGAACCGACGATCGACGTCCTCCACCAACTCAGCGACACCATCACCGGCGGCTAGGCCGCTTCCGGCTCTAAGCTCTTGACTCGACGCTCTTGATCTTCCCATGGCCGAGCAGTCCGGCGAAAAAACGTTCGACCCGACACCGCATCGTCGGCAGGAAGCCCGCGAGAAGGGGCAGGTCGCGTTCAGCCAGGACCTCGGCTCGGCTGTGCTACTGACAATCGGCGTGTTCCTCTTGATGCTGTTCGGCGGCACGGTCATGCAGTACTGTGCGGCGTTGATGCAGCGGCAATTGGGCGAAGTGGGCGATCTCGCCGCGGCGCAGGAGACACTGTCGCACGAGTGGCTAGGCATCGGCGCCGGCCTCGCAACCGTACTGTTGCCGATCTTTGGACTTCTGCTGCTGGGCGGCGTGCTGGCGAGCGTGTTGCAGGTCGGCTTCCTGTGGGTGCCGGAGCGGCTTGCTCCGGATGTCAGCCGGATCAGCCCGTTGGCCGGTTTGCGGCGCATCTTTTCGCTCACCGGCATGGCGCGGCTAGGCTTCGGGCTGGTAAAGGTCGTGCTGATCACGATCGTCGCCACCATGGCGCTTTGGTGGCGCCGCGAGGAAGTGCTGCGGGCCGGCACGCTCGACATGGCGGAGCTCGGCCAATTTCTCATCGACATGTCGCTCAGCACGACCCTCTGGGCGGGGCTCGCGCTGGTGATCCTGGCGATCCTCGACTACGCCGTGCAGCGCTGGAAGTACGAGCAAGACTTGCGGATGACGCACCAGGAGGTGCGCGAAGAAATGAAGAACGTGCAAGGCGATCCGCAGATCGTCGCCCGCCGGCGGGCCATTCAGCGGCAGATGGTTCTCAACCGCATTTCGAGCAGCGTGCCCAAGGCCGACGTGGTGGTCACCAACCCGACGGAGCTTTCCGTGGCGATTCAGTACGACCCGCGGGAGATGGCGGCCCCGGTGGTTGTCGCCAAAGGAGCGGGCGTGCTGGCCCAGCGGATTCGCCGGCTCGCGCTGGAGCACAACATCCCCGTCGTCGAGCGCAAGCCGCTCGCGCAACTTTTGTACAAAGAAGTCGAAATCGGTCGGCCGATCCCGACCGGCTCCTACGCGGCCGTGGCCGAGGTGCTCGCGTACGTTTACCAGCTTCAAGGCAAGAAACTGCCGACGGCTTCGCAAGCCGCTTAGTTTCAGAAGTAGTGGCACAGGCCGCCCGCCGGTGCCCAAGTGGCACAGGCCGCCGGCCTGTGCCCAAGAGCCGTGGCACAGGCCGCCGGCCTGTGATGACCCACACTGGCGAGCCGCCAGTGCCACTATCAGCCCACCGCCAGTGCCACCAGGTCTGCGGCTAAGCCGAGGCGCTTGCCACCGAGTGGCCGTTGTAGCCGTAGCGCTGGAAGTACGGCCCCCAGCGGCCGCGGACCCGGTCGGCCACCTCCGCCGGCAGCGTGTACTGGTTCGTCTTGTAGTCGCGGCTGTTGGCAGAGTATTCCGCGATGGCCGGCTCCACGCTACCGAAATCGCCCAGCTCCAGCCGCTGATAAATGTCGCCCATCTTGCCGACCGGGTCGGCCACCAGGTCCTCGTAGCGCACGTCGATAAGCCGGCCCGCCGGAACCAGCTCGCGGTCCTGTTCGAAGCACTCATACATTCGCACAAACGTATCCAGCACATGGCCTTCGATCCAGCCGGCGTCCTCACGCGGAATCTGGAAGCCCTGTACCTCGCTCAACGACTTCCACAGCCGCACAGTGGAGGGGAAGAGCACGAGCGGGTCGCGCACGATGTGGATGAACTTCGCGTCGGGGAACACTTCCAGAATTGTCCGCACCCGGGCCGTGTGCGTCGGCGACTTGAGCACGATGCGTCGCGATCCGCCGTCGCGGGAGCCCGAGCGCAGGGCGAGCCGCTGCACGAACTCGCGCCACGTGCGCTTCCAGCTCTCTCGCTCCGCCTGTGTAATCGACCGTAAATCGAGATACTCGTCCGACACCGGGCCGTGATTCGGAAAGGCCCAAGCCAGGTAGGGCGAAGGCTGGCCGAGATTTACCAGTGCAAACTCGTCCTCCTGCGGCCGGTCCCAGCCGAGGGCCATCGCATCCATCGGCCGCTGCGACGGCAGCATCCACCGGATCATCGGCGGCAAAAACCACTCGGTCCACAGAAAATGATGCGGCGCCATGCACTGGTAAGTATTCGGGCAGGTGTGGCGCGGGTCGAGCATCAGCAGTTCGTGCAACAGCGTCGTGCCGCTCCGCCAATGCCCAAGCACGAACAGCGGCGGCTGTTTCAATTTGGCCTGGCGAACCCGGTACCCGAACAGCAGCCGCTCAAACACGCCAGAAAAACTGTTGAGCACGCTGGCCATCGTGACCGTCGTAACCATCGACAGCCGGATCGGGGCCACCGCGAAGCGATTGCGCACCAACAGCCGCATCCACGTGAAAAAGTCCATGCCGTGCCAGAACCGCGGGGCCCAGCGCGGGTATCGATGGAGCGGCGCGTCGGTATAGGAACCGGGGGCGCGCTGTTCGGGTGGGCTACTCATGGCGGGTCCGGGCAGAATGATCGGCTCGTCGTCTTGTTTCATTGTAATTAAGAACCATGCAAAAGGAGTCCGCGAGCGGCGGGGTTCATCCCCGCCGGGACAAACGGCGCAGATAAACTCGCAGAGCGAATCGGCGAACCCCGCTGGGACGGCGGGGATAAAACCCCGCCGCTCGCTTACTCTTTCATCGGCTCGTCGGACGCCGCGAGGTTCAACTCATTGAGAGATTGGCCCGGCGGCAGCGAAATACGGGCGGCCGGCACCGAGGCACGAAACCGCCGGTCCTCTCGTGCATACCACGCAGCCGCGGCCCAGACGCCGGCCATAGCCGCTAGGAACAGTCCGCCCAGCACAAAGGGCACAATCCCTTCACGCTGCTCCACCTCCAGCACGAGCGGCGCCCGGCCCACCAAGAGCGGCGCGTACTGTTGCCCTTCACCTTCGTCCGTCGCCTCGGACCGCCGCGTGCGGTAAAGCCAGTCCTTTAAAAAGAAGCCCGCCACGCGGACCGGCACATGAATCGATCCGCCCGTCGGAAAGCCGGCCGGTAACTCGCGGACGCAAAACACGAGCGGGTAGTTTTGCGAGTCGTCCGTGAAAACTTCCATTTGGTAGTAGTGATCGAATCCGAAACGTTTCGCGACATCGCTCGGTCCGCCGCCGCTCGGCCTTTCGCCGACTTCGACGCGCACGACGCGGCGCGCCACGCCGTCGATTACTACGAGTTGCCCAATCTGTGCTTGCGGATCGTTGAACAGCGGCGCAACGCTGTAGCGGCCTTCCCCCGCCCGCTGCACGACTTCGCGGGCCAGCGCGCGGCGCGAATCGTCCGCGGCCTTCGCCAACTCTCGCTGCCACGCCTGGCGAACCGCGGGCAGGTTCTCTTCCGCCAGGCGAACCGGTTCGGCGGCGTTCATTCGACCGACGGCTGCCAACATCTGGTAAAACGTCTCGCGCTCTTGAGGCCGTATCCGGCCGCGGCTATCGACCAGATCCAACAGCCCGACATCCATCCCCAGCCGGCCCAGCACCGACTTCCCCAGCGAAACGCGCGGTTCGTCAACCGTCGTCGGATGCCAC
This sequence comes from uncultured Planctomycetaceae bacterium, assembly GCA_964532675.1. Classification (GTDB taxonomy): domain Bacteria; phylum Planctomycetota; class Planctomycetia; order Pirellulales; family Lacipirellulaceae; genus JABDGM01. The sequence continues at coordinate 8,008 of CAZHIV010000228.1, read as the reverse complement.
GCCACTTCCTTGGCCAGCCAGATCGCTCGCGGCGTTTCGTCGTTCGTCCGCTTGAGAAGAAGCGCTATCGCGGTCGCAGGCTCATTGAGCACGCTTACGCCCAGCCATGCCTCGGGCACTCGCAACGCGAGGATGGACATCGGCTTCAAACCCTTGCCGTATGGAACTAGCTCGCACTCGAAGTACTCGGGCATTTCAAGCCGCTCGGCGACCTCGTCACTGGGCACGCGGCGCGTGGCGTTCGTAACGCGGCCGGCTAGTCGCACCAACTGGCCGCGGTAATCGGCCGAATTGGTTAGCGCTTCGTTCGGTGCCAAGGCGTCGTCCGACCATTCATGCAGAATTGCCGCTTCAAACGACCGCATCCGCCGCAGCAACTCCAGCGCCTCCACGCGCTGTTCATCCGAGAGTGCTCGCCCGTCATCGAACGCGGCGAGTCGCTCGGCGTCCCAGCCCGCCAGGTTCAGAATGTCGCGGAAAGCGGTACTCCGTGCGGGCGGTTCGGCCGCCGATTGGTCACTTGTATGCGCAGCATTCGATTCGGAAGCCGTCGACGAATTGGTGTCTTCGGGCACGCGGATGACGCGCCTGCTCGAATCGTCTGGGGCCGCGCGGTGGTACCCGATGCTCCTGGCCAGAATTACCGGCGCCGTGCCCATGCCGTCCGGCGAAGAATAGGACAAGCTCTTGAAGAAAAGCCCGGTCGCTGTCATCGTGCCCATTCCCTCGTCGCCCGCCGACAAACCGTTCGGCAGGTCGAGGCAGTACACGAAAATCGGCCACTCCACGGCGTCTGCCGGTTGCACGACGACGCGATAATAGGATTCGAGCCCTAGATCGTTTGCAGCCGGCGTCTGTTGCGTCACTTGCCGCACGCGGCCGTTCACCGTTACGAGCTTGCCGCGGTAGAAATCGGGCTGATCCACGAGCTGTGTGTAATCCGCGTCGATGCCGTGCACGGCGTCGAGCTGCTCTTCGGGAGTCTGCTGCAGCAGCTCGACGAAATGAAACCAAGCGACCTTTTCGGCATTGCGGAAGTAGGTGTTGTCTTCGATCGACGCGAGCATCTCGCGGCGGACGCCCGGGAACAGGCGGCGCGCCGGCGCCGGAGCCGGCGCTTCGGCGGCCGGCTCTTCTTCCTCATCCGTCGCAAACGCGCGGTTGATGCGATCGGCGGTGTCCGGATCGCGAAGCTGCGCCATCATCAGCATCACGAGCGCCAGCGGGACGATCAGCAGCAGAAGCCGCCAATGCGCGCTCTTCGAGGAATGACTTGGAATGGGGGTGCGGAGGCGAACCATGGTCCTTAAGCGTCGGCGGACACGCCGAAAAGTGCCGATCCGGCGTTGCCGCCGGTGCTAAACCTAAACGATCGATTATCAACGGCTCTCACCCCTAATTCTATTTGCGGCTTGGAGTTGCGACAACTTCGGCCGGCCCCGCCTATTGCGATTCCTCAATTTGGGAATAATCGGCCGGCCGCCGCGCGATTCATACGACGATAGCCGGCATGTGATACAATGCGTCACGGCCTGCGGCCACCGGCTAGCTGCACGGAACAGGCACTCGGAGAGGCAAACGGGTGGCGCTTTCGCGGACAGACTTTGTCGTCCTGATCCACGAACACGCCCCGGCACTGTATCGCATCGCTTACCGTCTGGTAGGCGACGCTCACGATGCCGAGGACGTCGTGCAGGAGACGCTGCGCAGTGCGTGGAAGAGCCGCGAGACATTTGAATGCGGTCGCGGCCAGCGGGCGTGGTTGGCCGCGATCCTGCGGCGGCGAGTGATCGACCGATGGCGACGTGCCGGCCATCGTATGACATTCGTCGGCGACGGTTCGCTGGAGGTGCCGGTATCGGCGAGCGACCCGACCACGAACGACTTCACGGACGAGATGCAGCAGGCCCTCTCCCAACTTCCACCGGAATTGCGCGAGTCCCTCCTGCTCGTCGTGGTAGGCGAGCTTACCCACCAAGAGACGGCCGACGCGCTGGGCGTGCCCCTGGGCACGGTACTATCGCGCGTGAGCCGGGCCCGCCTGCGATTGCGCAAGCACCTGCTTGCGTTGAGTCACGCCTGAAAATGCGATCCAACCTTCACGCCGCAAGGGGCGCGGGCGTGCCAGCTACGAGGTTCTGGGGCAGCCATGTGGGCGGCAGCCCGGACCCGGTCGCCTCGTTGGGGCTATCCCTATGATGTCGTATCTTTATTCCGGCTCAGCATTCGACCAACACGAATTCCTGCACGAGATTGAAACTTCGCCAAGCGACGAACAGCGGGCGCGATCGGCTCCGTCGGCCGACCTGGCGATCGATGCCGCGCTGCGTAGCGTGCCGCTGCCCGACGGGCTGATCACGCGGTTGGGCATGTTAGTTTACACCATGCCCGACGAAACTGCGGATCAGGTGGATTATCTCGGCTGCTAGTTGATGCAATCAGTCTAAGAGCCTATCCCAGAACCGTCGGGGACTGGCTCATTTTGCGGAGTCTTCGGAGCAAAATGTGCCTGTCCCCCTCTCCGCAGACGGTTCTGGGATAGGCTCTAAATGACTCAATAGCCGGCGAGCTACGCTCGGTCGCCGCGGCGACATCGCGTGGCGATCCGGCGATTGAGCCGGGAGCCATGCAGCGCCCCCTATCGCTGGCAGTCGACCGGCGATCCGCTAGAATGGCTAGAGAGAGGCAGCACTGGCGCTGCCGTCTTTCCAGCGCGTAAACCGCAAGTCTTTTCGGGCCAATTCTCCTGCTGGATCGCATCCTCAAACGTGTAAGCATGAACTTTTCGGACGCACGGAGCCGGCGACCGAGGGCACTATGGGCGGCGTGGGCGGCGACTTGGGCCTGCCTGCTCGCCGCGTCGGCCACGGCCGTCGAGCCCGCGGAGGAGTTTCTGCAGGGCCTGCAGGAGCGCGGGCTTTACGAGCTGGCGCTCGATTACTTGGACCGGATGCAATCGAGCCCGCTCGCGGACGAATCGTTCCGCAAGCAGATTCCGTATCATCGCAGCGTGGTGCTGATTGAGCAGTCGCGGCACACGGCCGATCCGGCCGCGCGGACGCGCCTGATCGGCGATGCGCGGGCAGCGCTGGAGCGTTTCGCCGCCGCCAACCCGGAGAGCGTGCAGGGGGCCGAGGCCCAATTGCAGCTTGCCAGCGTCGAGCTTTCGCGGGGGCAACACCTGATAGCTCAGGCGGCGCAGCTCCCCGAGGAACCGGCCTACGATGGGCAGCGACAATCGTTGAGGCGCGATGCCCGGCAAGTCTTCGCCGAGGCCCGCTCCGCGTTCGCCCAGGCCGAGGAAATCTACGCCGCCGAGTTGGAAAACCTCCCTCCCGCCACCGGCTCGGCCGGCAAAGACGATTCGGCCAACCGGCGGCAGGAGTATCGAGCTCGCGTCGCGCAACTACGTTTTCTGGCGGCGCACGCGCAGTTCGAAGCGGCGCAAAGCCATTCGCCAAGCGATCCGGATTTCCGCAAGCTGCACGAGTCGGCGGCCAAGGAGCTGGCGGCCGTCTACGACGAGTTCGCCCGCGCTTTCATCGTCGGCCTGTACGCCCGGCTGTACGAAGGACGCTGCTACCAGGCGCTTGGTCAGCACCAGCAGGCGCTGGGTTGCTTCGAGGATATTCTGTCTCAGCCGAACGTGCTGCCGCCGTTTCGCAAGCTGATCGCCAGCGCGGTCCATCGCAAAGCCGACTTGCTCATCGAGCAGGAGAAGTATGGCGCGGCCATCGACGCCGCCAGCATCTGCCTGCGCGACGCAAGCGCGAGCGAAGCGAAGTTGCCCGAGTGGCTTGCCGTGCGATTCCGCCTGGCCGAAGCGCTGCGGGGAAAGGCCGAGTCGCTGCCGCGCGAATCACTGGAGCAGCGCAAACTGCTTGCCGAGGCCCGGAATGAGTATCGACTGGTGGCGGGTTCGCCGAGCGAATTTCAGGCGGCCGCTCGCCTGGCGAGCGTCGCACTGGCGCGAGACAACGAGGCCGGCCGAAACGAGCCGCGCACCTTCCAGGCGGCCTACGATGCGGGTAAGGACGCGCTCGCCTCCTATAACGCGGCCAGGCTAGCCATGCCTGCGGCGCAGAAGAACAATCCCGCCGCGCTGCCAGATCTCAAAGCGCAAATGGAGGATGGCAAAGCGGACGCGCGACACTACTTTCAGGCGGCCACCACGCTGGTCGAAGACGGCACCGACTTGAAACTCATTAACGAGGTGCGTTACTTCCTCTGCTGGCTGTACTGGGAAAGCGAAGACTACTACCGCACGGCCGTGCTGGGCGAGTTTCTCGCTCGCCGTTACCCGGATCACCCGGCGGCATCCTCGGCGGCGAAGCTCGCGATGGCCGCCTACGAGCGGTTGTACACGCAGGCGGCCACGGACGGCGGACAACAAACCGATACCGAGTTCGAAGCCCGCCGGATGGCCCGCATCGCCGAGTTCGTCGCCCGGCGCTGGCCCGACACCGCCGACGCCGCGGCGGCCCGCAGCGTGCTCGTGAGCTACGCGATCCGCAGCGACCGCATTGACGAAGCCGAGCGGCTGCTGGCCGACGCATCGCCCCAGGCGCGGCCGCAGCTCGAGCTGCAACTCGGCAGCGCGATGTGGGCGCGGTATTTGGAGCTGTCGCAGTCCGCTGACCCTGCATCACCAGTCGGCGCGGCCGCCCAGCTAAAAGCCTCCGCGATGAACTATCTCCGCAGCGGCTTTGAGAAGGCGCGCCAGGAAAGGCCGCTCAGCGACGCGGCCGCCGCCGCCGGCCTGTACCTGGTTCAAGCCCACTTGAACGAGGAAAAGTACGACGCGGCGATCCGCCTGCTGGAGGACAAGCAAGTCGGACCGCTCACGCTGGTGGCGAACAAGCACCCGGCCGCATCGCGGCCGCAGTATGCGATCGAGGCCTCTAAGGCTGCGCTGCGAGCCTACGTGCTGGCGAGTCCGCCGCAGGCGCAAAAGGCGGTCGAGGTGATGCGCTCGCTGGAGAACGCCGTGAATCAAGCCGGCGGCAACGACGCGCAACTGACCCAAATCTATCTCGGCCTCGGCGTCACGCTGGAGAAACAGCTCGAAGCACTTCGCCAGGCTGACCGCGCGGCCGACGTGGACCGCGTCGCGGCGGCCTTTGCCCAGTTCCTGGAGAAGATCGCCGCCAATCAGGCGGAAGCGAATTGGCCCACGCGCGTTTGGATCGCGCAGACGTACTATAAAATGGCCGGCGGCGACGCGCTATTGGACGGCCCGACGGCTCCCCGCTTGGGTGACACGGCACGCGGATACCTCGCCAAATCGCGCGACGCGTATCAGCAACTGCTCGAACAAGCGGCCAAGAACCCGCAATTCGCCCCGAACGGCAATTCCGTGCTGGCCGCGAAAATGCAGCTCGGCGAATGTTATCGGGCCCTCGGCCAGTACAAGCAGGCGCTCGATACGTTCTCCGACATCTTGAAAGCGAAGGAGTCGTCGCTCTCGGTGCAGCGCGCGGCCGCCTACGCCTACCAGCAGCGAGGCCAGGCCGGGAATGCTCAATGGCTGGAACGCGCGATCCACGGCGGCTACAAGCTCCGCTCCACCGGCGATAACCGCATCTGGGGCTGGTTGAAGATTTCACAGGTGGCCTCCCGCGCGGCGCGGGCCGACGAGAAGTATCGCGACACGTTTTACGAGGCCCGGGCCAACGTTGCCCGTTGCCGTTATCTGGCCGCGATGAAGCAGAGCGGCGCCGCGCGCGAGCAGGATTTGGCCAGGGCGAAGCAGAGCATTCAGTCGCTCGCGCAGCTTTATCCCGACCTGGGCGGCGAGCGGTGGCGGAGCGAGTTCGACTCGCTCCTGAAGCAAATTCAAACCGCCGCAGGCGACCAGCCGGCGGGCCTGCGAGAGTTTTCCGCTGGCCGGTCGCCGCCACGTGGTCAACCGAATTCTTAACCACGACGACACGACGGACACTACGCATGATTAACACCTTTGCTCCAACGTCGTGCTCGTCGTGTCGTCGTGGTTTCCAAATAAAGGTGCCGACTATGAAAGTACTGCTTTGCAAGGCGATTCTCGCCGTATTGTTAATCGGATTATCGAGCGCGTTCGCGTCGTCGGCGCTGGCTCAGCGATTGTCCGACCGGGTTCGGTTGATGCGCGGCAGCGAAACGGGCGAGATTACCCACATGAGTCCGCTGGGGGTCACGGTGAACAAAGGAGCGCCCGGCGACCAAACCGTTCCCGTGAACGAAATCAAGTCGGTTGTTTTTGACGGCGAGCCGGCCGAATTGTCGCAAGCCCGCGTCAATGCCGCGAACGGCGCATACCGCAATGCGCTGGATATCCTCGGCAAGGTCAACGATCGTTCGGTCGATCGCGATTTCATCAAACAGGATATTGAGTTTTACAAGGCGTGGTGTGCCGCCCAGCTCGCGCTGGCCGGCGATGGGGAGATCGGCGACGCGGGCAGGCAGCTCAATAGCTTCGTCCGCAGCCATCCGCAGAATTTTCATTACCTGGCCGCGGTGGAGACGATGGGCGATTTGCTGATGGCCAGCGAGCGGTTCGAAGCGGCCCAACGGCAGTACGCCGAGCTCGCCAAGGTTTCCTGGCCCGATTACCAGATGCGCGCCGCGGTGCTCACCGGCCGCACGCTACAAGCGCAGGGGAAGCACGCCGAGGCGATCCGGCAGTTCGACGCTGCATTGGCCATCAACGACGATGCGCCCGACGCGCAAAACCAGCGTCTGGCGGCTACGTTGGGCAAGGCCGTGAGCCTCGCCGAGACGGGCGGCGTCGACCAGGCGGTGACCACGATCGAAAAGGTCATTCAAGACGCCGATCCGCAGCAAAAGGAACTCCACGCGCGGGCCTACAACGCGCTCGGCCGATGTTACGAACGGGCTAACAAGACCAAGGACGCCCTGCTGGCCTATCTTCACGTCGATGTGCTTTACAACAACGTGCCGGATGCGCACGCCGAGGCGCTCGCCCACCTGGCGGCTTTATGGAAGGCGGTTGGACAGGAGGAGCGGGCCCGGGAAGCTCGCCAGTTGCTCGAAGATCGATACGCCGGCAGCCGCTGGGCAAAGCAAACGCAATAAGTCGCTACCCGCTTTACGATGAGAGTTGATGACGGTTAGACTACAACCGATCGTCACTTGTCGTGCGGAATGAACGAGCGGCTGCGCTCCTTGCCGGAGGATTGCATGGAACGAATACGGACTCTCAGCGGCTGGCAGGTTCTTGTTTGCGTCTGGTTGTTACCCATTACGGCGGCGCTGATCGGGGCTGCCGCGCTGGGCGTGCCGGCCGCCGTTGCGCAGGACGACGTCATCGAGGACGAGGAACTCGTCGAAGAGGCGGCGCCGCCCGCCGCGACGGCCGATACAACCGGTGCCGCGACAACGGCCGTCCCGCCACGCCAGAACTACCTCGCCTGGCTGTACAGCGCGCTGGGCCCCTTGTATAGCATCATATTCCTCAGTTTGTCGTTCGCGCTGGTTGCGGTATTTGTGATGAACGTCTTCATGGCACGGCGCGACACGATTCTCCCCGCGAGCCTCATCGACGGCTTCGAGGCCCAGCTCAACGCCAAGAAGTATCAGGAAGCCTACGAGCTGGCGAAGAACGATGAATCGATGCTGGGGAAGGTTCTGGCGGCCGGTCTGGCGCGGCTATCCAGCGGCTATCCGCAGGCCATCGAAGCCATGCAGGAAGTCGGCGAAGAGGAGAACATGCGGCTCGAGCATCGGCTCAGCTACCTGGCGCTCATCGGCACGGTGAGCCCGATGTTCGGCCTGCTGGGCACGGTGCACGGCATGGTACAGGCGTTCGAGGTGATCGCCCGCTCGAGCGTTTCGCCCAAGCCGTCCGAGCTGGCGGAAGGGATTTCCACCGCGCTGGTCACCACGCTCATCGGCCTGTGGCTGGCGATCCCGGCCATCGCGGCGTTCAACATCCTGCGCAACCGCGTCGCCCGGCTGGTCCTGGAGGTGGGCATCGTGAGCGAGAACCTCATGAACCGCTTCCAGAACG
>CAZHIV010000227.1:0-35512 GCA_964532675.1 uncultured Planctomycetaceae bacterium | reverse complement strand
TCGACGTCACCGTCACGGATGACGACACCGAGGTCGGCACCGCCAGCGCCATGGTGCTGGTCAAGAACGTGGCGCCCACCGTGACGCTCGATCCCGTGGACATGATCGAGGAGAACGGCACGGCCGTGCTCTCCGGCTCGATCAGCGACCCGGGCAGCCTCGATACGTTCACGCTGGACGTCGACTGGGGCGACCCCTTGAGCCCCGACGACATGCAGAGCTTCATGCTGGGCAACGTGGCCCTCACCCAGGCGGCCGACGGCATCGACTGGGACCCGGTCGCCCGCACGTTCACCGTCAGCCACCAGTACCTCGACGACAACCCCACCGCCACCGACGCGGATACCTACACGATCGACGTCACCGTCACGGATGACGACACCGAGGCCGGCACCGCCAGCGCCATGGTGCTGGTGAAGAACGTGGCGCCGCTGCTGATCAACACAGTGGGAACGACGATCCTTGAGAATTCGGTCGCCACCATTTCGGCCACTATCTCGGACGTTGGCACGCTGGACGTGTTTTCCATCGTCGTCAATTGGCAAGACGGCGTGACGGATGAAATCACCGGACTCGGGCTGAGCAGCATTCCATCGACGACCGTCGGCGGCACCACCTACACGTGGAACGCGACAACGCGCCGTTTGACGCTGAGCCATCACTACAACGACGACCATCCGGCGAGCGGCACGCCGAGCGACGTGTTCCCCGTATCGCTCGTGGTGACCGACGACGACACCGGAAGCGGCAGCGCGACGATCAACGTCGTCGTACAAAACCACGCACCGGAGAATCTGGTTGTCAATGTCAGCGATCTGGAGATTAACGAGGGCGAGTCGCTGAGCATTAGCGGCAGCTTCACGGATCGGTTGATCAATTTTCCGACGGAAAGCTTTCGGGCGTTCGTGCTTTGGGGAGACGGCAACTCCGAGGAGCTCACGGTGAGCGGGCCCGCCGGGTTGCAGCGAACGCTCGCCAGCATCACGCATACGTACGTCGACAACGATGCGGACAACGTATACACGATCCGGGTGCGCGTGGCGGACGACGACATGGCGGCGTTCGCGACGAGCGAACTATTCCTGACGGGCTCCGCGGCGGCGGGCGACTTTGTCGAGTCGGCGATCGACGTGCGGGTTCTAAACGTTAACCCCACGCTGCAGCCGATCTCGGCAACCGACGTGGAGCCTACGGGCCGCACCACGCTGAACCTGACCTTTTCCGACCCGGGCGCGGATTCGTTCCAGGTTCTGGTCGACTGGGGCGACAGGCTGAATCTGCCGGCGGATGAGCGGTTCGTGATCGCGGCCGTCCACCCGGGGCCGACGCCCCCGGGGTCTCCGGTGAGCTTCACGCTCGAGCACATTTTCACTGGCCCGCCGGACCCGTCGAATCCAACGGCCGACATCGTCATCACGGTGAAGATTCTCGACGACGACGCGCTGATTGCGGGAGTAATTCAAGCCGGCGTGAGCAATTTGCAGTCCGTCGCGATCACCAATCCGGGCATCGAGACGACGATGGTGGCCATCGATACGACGCCGCTTGTGCCGCGGCTGGAGTTCGCTCCGCCCGCGCCACCGGAAGTGGTGCTGGATCAGCCGTCGTCCACCGTTCAGAGCCTGCAGTCGACCGACGTGCGCGTATCGAGCAGCGATACGGCGGCCACCTCGGAACGCTACCTGGCGCTGGTCGTGATCTCTCCGGACGGCGAGGAGTTCGAGCCGTACAAGCTAAACGACGAAGTCCTGCTGAACCTGCCGGAGCTGTTCGCGACGCTGCCGGAAAACCGTTATCAGATTCGGATTCACTTGGAAAACGGATCGTGGCGGATGGTGATCGATGTGTCGGTGCGCCGGTACTACGACCCGGTGCTTCGGGCGTGGCGCGGCCGGATCGTCGACCCGGCGGACGTCTCGGAAGGCCTGCGCGATCGGCAGCCGACGAGCGAGGCGGCGATCCCGGCCGACAACGTGCTGCCGCTCGACGAGAACCCGCTGCTGGAACGCTTGCCGAACGATACGGACACGCAGGGCGGACCACAGGCCTCGAGCAACGCGCCCGACGAAATGCCGGCCGGTCCTCGCTTGGTGCGTTGGTCGGCGCCGCTGGCTGGGCTGGCATTGGCGGCGAGCGCTGGCAAATGGTCGCAGCGGCTCGACGCCGCTCTCGCGCAAGCCAACGATCGAAGCTGGCAGCGGCTGCGGCGATTGGGCCGGCTGCGGCGAGGCGCTGGCGAGCCGAAGAACGCATACGGCGGCGAGCCGCCGGGTTTATCCCGGCGGGGTGAACCCGCCGGCTCGCTGGCTTTTCACACGGCGGTGGATTATGAGCGAGTACAATAGGACCTGTGGGGTCTGTCGGCGGCTCTGAGCGAAAGCCGAGATTAACTATGCGAACGTGTCATGCTTGCCAAGGCGAACTAGATCAGGCGGCCGTGTCGTCCGGCAAATGCCCTCATTGCGGTGCCGTGCTGCGGAAGCTGGCCCAGCGCACAATTGAGGACAAGCGATTGTTGCGCGATCCAGACGGCGGCAACCCACCATCGGGCGCTACCCAGGAGCATGTCGTTTCGGATACCGCCGCGTCGGACGAATCGCTGGACTTCGAACTGACCGACACGGGCCAAGGCGGCGCGACGATCCAAGCGAGCCAGGCGGACACATCGGAGGCGGATCGTGAGAAGGATGCGGCCGCCTCGCCGGAGAAGGCCAGCGGCCCCGAGCGCAAGGCGCCCACGGTACCCGACCAGTCGGACATGACGATCATGTTCGATGCCCCGGTAGGCCCGACCGCCGAGGATCCGAGCAAGAAGGCAACGCGCCGCTCGACTCACACGTACGAAAGCGACCGGACGATCGACCTGGACGCCTCGTCGGCCGACGCGCGGCGGCTCGACTCGCAGTGGCGCGGCACGTTCGACCGCGACGCCCGGCAGGGGCAGACCATCCGGCAGCGGGAGACGGTATCGGGCTTTCGCTCGTCGCTGCCGGTGAAGTCGCGCTACATTCGCGAAAAGCGCACGAACGGCGGCGCGCCGCCGATGAACCTGGCGGAAGTGCCCGATTACGAGCTGCTGGACATCATCGGCGAAGGCGGCATGGGGGTGGTGTACGCGGCCCACCAGTCGTCCATCGCGCGGACCGTCGCCGTGAAAATGCTCAAGCCCTCTGCCAAAGTGCGCGAGGACCAACGCGACAAGTTCATCTCCGAAGCGGTCGTCACCGGCGAGCTGGATCATCCGAACATCGTGCCGATTTACGACCTGGGCGCGAACGACGAGGGAGCGTTGTTCTACTCGATGAAGCGGGTTCGCGGCACGCCGTGGGACAAGGTCATCCACCAGAAACAGCTCGACGAGAACCTCAGCATCCTGTTGCGCGTGGCAGACGCGGTGGCGTTTGCCCACGCGGGCGGCGTGATTCACCGCGACTTGAAGCCCGAAAACGTGATGCTGGGCGATTTCGGCGAAGTGCTGGTGATGGACTGGGGGCTCGCGCGCATCACGCCCGAGTTCGCCCACGTGGATACGGTGTACCAGGCCGACAGCCTGGGCGGCACGCCGGCCTACATGGCGCCGGAAATGGCCCGCGGCCCGGTCGAGAACATCAATAAGACTAGCGACGTCTACCTCCTCGGGGCAATCCTCTACGAGATTATCGGCGGCCAGCCGCCGCACTCCGGCCGCGACGTGATGCAGTGCCTGATGGCGGCGTCGCAGAACCGCATTGACCCGATCCGCTACGATGGCGAATTGAAGGCCTTGGCGCTCAAGGCCATGGCCACGCGGCAGGAGGATCGCTACCAGACCGTCAAAGAGTTTCAAGAAGCGATCCGGGTCTATCAGTCGCACTCCGAAAGCCTGGTCCTGTCGGCGCACGCAAACCAGAATCTGCAAAAGGCACGGGAGACGAACGACTACCAGCCGTACGCCCGCGCGCTGTACGGCTTCCAGGAATCGCTAACGCTGTGGAACGGCAATCAGCGGGCGCGGCTCCTCTTGACCGAGACGCAGCGCGACTATGCCACGTGCGCGCTCAACAAGGGCGACTTCGATCTGGCGGCGTCGCTGTTGGACGGCAGCCAGGCCGAGCACCAGGCGCTGACGAAGCAAATCGACGCGGCCCGCGCCGAACGCGATGCCCGCCAGCGCCGGCTGCGCCTGGCCAAGCGGGCCGTGGCCGGGTTGGCGGCGGTGGTGGTGGTCACGGTCACGGTGGCCTATTTCCAAGTGAGCCGGGCGCGCGACGAAGCGGTCAATCAAAAAGACCTGGCCGTGGCCGCGCAGGAGGGCGAAGCGACCGCCCGACAGCAGGCCGAGAAAGACCGCGACGCCGCCACGCTGGCCAAACTGGAAGAGGAGAAGGCCCGCGAGCTGGCCGATCAGCGGCGTCGCGATGCCGAGAAAGCCCGAGCGAATGAAGCACTGGCCCGCCAAGAGGAAGAAAAGCAGCGCGAAGCGGCCGAGCTCGCCAAGGAGCGCGAGGAATACGAAGCGTACGTCGCGCAGATCGGCCTGGCGGCCGCCAAGATCAACGACAACGCGTTCGATTATGCCTACGAGCTGCTCCAGGAAAGCAATCCGGAGCTGCGCAATTGGGAGTGGGGGCGGCTGGTTCATCTGACACAGCTCGGCACCGCGGCCTACGCGGCCGAAGGCCCGATCGACGCCGTGGCCTACTCGCCGGACGGCCGCTCGTTCGTCACGGGCGACTTCGGCGGCAAGATCACCGTGCGCGATGCCCAAACAGGCACGCTGCGTTTCCCGCCGGTGCAGCACGGCCAGTACGTCCACTCGGTGGCGTATTCGCCGGACGGCCGGTACATTGCCAGCGGCAGCAGCAACAAAACGATCAAAATCCACAGCGCGGCCGACGGCAAAGTGCTGGCGACGCTGCCCGGCCACAGAGACGGTGTACTTTCGGTGTGTTTCTCGCCCGACGGCCGGCAGCTTCTGAGCGGTTCGTACGACAACACGGCCCGACTCTGGGACCTGGCCACCCGGCGCATGCTGCAGGAGTTCAAAGGACACAATTGGTGGGTCTGGGCGGCCGAGTTCTCGCCCGACGCAAAGCGAATTGTCACCGCCGGCCAGGACGGACGCGCGGTCGTATGGCAGAAGCAAGAAGTCACTGAACAGCCCTCTGCCAGCCCCCAGCCCCCAGCCCCCAGCCCCCAGCCCCACTACGCCCGACTCACCGAGTTCAACGGCCACGGCGGCGCGGTGTATTCGGCCAGGTTCTCGCCGGACGGCACACTCGTGTGCACGGGCGGCTACGACAACCGCGTGATGATTTGGAATCCGGACGAAGTTCAGCCGGTCGATATCGGCCGTCGGCTGGAAGGCGCCGCCGATCCGCGGGCCGACCATATGATTCTCAGCGGCCATGACGGCCCGGTGCGGGCGGTCGCGTTCTCGCCCAACGGCCAGTTGGTGATCAGCGGCAGCGAAGACAATACGATCCGCGTCTGGGACGTGGCAACCGGCGAGGGAGTGAAGGCGCTGCGCGGGCACGGCAGTCCCGTGCGGGCCTGCGCGTTCGCGCCCGACGGCCAATGGGTCCTCTCCGGTGGCGACGACCAGCAAGCGCGGGTTTGGAACGTGCAAGGCTATCAGGAAGTGCGCGTACTGCATGCGACCGCCTTCTCCGGCCACGAGGACGCGGTCCTCTCGGCGCGGTTTTCACCCGACGGCCGCCAGATCGTGACGGCCAGCCGCGATCGCACGGCCAGCCTGTGGGACGCGGCCAACGGCAAGCCGCTGCGACGCTTTGAAGAGGGACATGAATTCCTGGTGTCCGGCGCCGTTTTCTTTCCCGACGGCCAGCACCTTGCTACCGGCGCAGGCGATAACTCGGTGCGGATCTGGAAGCTGGCCGCCGGCACCGAAGAGACGGTCCTCACCCCCACCGGCCGGATCGGCACGCTGGCCGTTTCGCCCGACAGCAAGTGGATCGCTACGGGCAGCGTCGGCACCGACATCCAAATTTGGAACGCTCGAACTGGCAAGCTGGCTGCCACGCTGAGCGGACATATCCGGGAGGTCTCGGCGCTGGCGTTCTCGCCATCGGGCGAGTGGCTGGCCAGCGGCGGCGAGGGAGGCCGCGTGCGACTTTGGCGGCGGACGAATCAGAATTCGGAGCCCCGATGGGACTTTGTGCGCGAGGTGACCGGTCACAACGGCACGATCACGGCCCTGCGTTTCACGCTCGACAGCCGAAGGCTGATCACCGCCAGCGGCGATCGCACCTGCGGCCAGTGGGATGTGGCCAGCGGCGAAGAATTGCGGCAGCTCGTGCTGACACACCCGGATTGGGTCAGCTCGCTCGACATGTCTGCCGACGGCACCATGGCGCTGACGACGTGCGACGACGGCATGGCGCGGCTGTGGCGACTGGCCGACGCCACGCAGCTCGCTTCCGTGCAGTCGCCGGGAGCGCCGTTCAACTCATCGGGCTTTTCGCCGGACGGCAGCACGGCGGTGCTGGCCTCGTCGGCGGACAAGCTCGTGCGGCTGTGGGACCTTTCGGCGGCCCGCGGCTCCGCCAACCAGGCACCCGGGCGGCTCGCCGAGCCGATTCTGGATTTCAATGCGCTGGGCGGCGAAGTTTGGGCGGCGACATTTGCGCCCGGCGGCCGGCACCTGCTGACGATCGGCGGCAACGATGCCCAGTTGTGGAACGTCGAAGCGGTGAAATTGCAGAAACCCGAATCGCGCCGCTCTGCCGTGCGGTACAGCCCGCACGGCGCGGTGGCCTCGGCCGCCATCTCGCCCGACGGAAAGCTCGTAGCAACCGGAAGCTGGGACCATTCCGCCAAGATTTGGGATGCGGCGACAGGCCGGGCGATCCGCAAGCTGGACAGCGGCCACGCGGGCTACATCAACTCGGTGGAATTCTCGCCCGATGGACGATACCTGCTGACAGCGAGCGATGACGGAACGGCCCGGCTATGGGACGTGGAAACGGGCCGGCCGAGCGGCGCCGTGTTGCGCGGACACACGGCCCGCATATTGGCGGCCACATTTTCGCCCGACGGCAAGCGGATCCTCACGGTCAGCGGCGACAAAACGGCTCGCATCTGGGACCGCGACAGTGGCGAAACGCTGAAGCCGCTCGAGGGGCATCAGTGGGCTGTCCTTTCGGGCCGGTTCTCGCCCGACGGAACGCAGGTCATCACAGGCAGCCAGGACAAGACGGCCAAAATTTGGAACTGCGAATCCGGAGAAGTGCTGCACACGCTGGCTGGCCACACGGCGGCGATCACTTCCGTCACCATCTCGCCCGACGGAAGGCGGGCCCTCACCGGCAGCCAGGATTACACCGCCAAGTTGTGGGACGCCCGGACCGGCAAAGAAGTCCTTTCGCTACCTGGGCATACGCAGGAAGTCACGTCGGTAAGTTTCTCGCCGCGGGGCCGCAACGTGCTCACCTCCAGCCGCGACGGCACGGCAATTATCTGGCTGGCGGACGATTGGCGCAACGGCGACGCGCTCACCGCCCGCCGGGCGCCTTAAAGCTAATCTGCAGAATCCGCAGCCGTTAATTCGCCCGCTTGATCGCGAAAACGGTGGATTTGGCCGCCACAGGTGAGCGCGAGTCGCTCGAGCAGCAGCATTGCTAGCGCTAGCGGACGTTCTCGTCCGCGATTGCGCCAATCCTCAAGGGCCCCGCAACCGCTACCCGATAGACTCACTGGGGCTGGCAGCGTCTCCAAAGGTTTGATGCTGCGCGCGTATTCACTTTCGCACGAGAACCGGTTTCAAAACAAGTGGCACCGGCTGCCAGCCGGTGCGGGCAACTGCAAAACTGTGACACAGGCCAGCGGCCTGTGCCACTGAGCCGTCGGGTAACACGTTGAAAACAACTTCCACGACATCCGATTCGGCTTCGCGCGTCGACGGCTCCGAGTGGCCCGTCCTGGCGCGGCTGCCCGACTTGACCGGTGAAGTATCGCACGCGACTCCGCGGCCGAACCGAGCGGCGGCAGCGGGCTTCGTCAGTTATCGGTTCGACCCGCCGGAAAGTGCGGAGCGGAGCAGACGCAAATTGGATCGTGCAACTGCGAGCGGGGGCGCGTCGACCGCGTCTCAGCCGGGGCAGCCGCATATACTGCCGGGCAAGGCTGGGCACAAGTTCCGCGGCGATTCGCCCATACTGCCCCGCTCGAACCCGTTTGAAATCCCACGCACAAGCCTGGCCGACACGCTCGCGCCGGTCGCCCGTTTCCTGTTCTTGTTCGCGCTGTTCACGGCCATCGGGACGTCGATCCTGACGATCCGACGCCAATCTGAGCGGGCCGACGACGGCCTGGAACCGGTCACTACGACCGCCCAACAGTCGCTGAAACCGGAAGCCGTTCCTGCGGCCACTCATACCTTTGAGTCGCCAGACTCGCCACCAACCGCGGCAGGACCGTTGGGCTCGAAGACGCCCAGAACCGGGTTGCGGCCGAAGGAGCGTCGCCGCTCGGCAATTGACAACCCGCAATCATCGGTAGTACCGGCCGCGCCGCGAGCTGCCGTATCGAATTGGCGACTCGTGCCGCAGGTGCAGACGTCCGACGACTCCGAGGAACGCGTTTTATCTGACCAGGAAGAAGCTGCGAGCGAAGAACTTTCGCAAATCGGCAAGCCTGGAACAACAGTCGTCGAAGGCTCGCGCTTCGCAAGCCGGCCAGAACCGCAAAGCGATTCGGCGCAACCGAACGCCGCGCGGCAGCCGGGCGCGAGGCCAACCTCGCCCTCGTCGTCGGCCGTGGCCCGCTTGACCGGTTCCATCGCGGCTCCTACCCCACAGGTCCAACATGACGACAACCGACCAAGCCTTCATTAAGGCATACCGTCACGACGACCCTCAGGCCGCGCCGGCGACCCCGGCGATCACCGGCTCCGTCCGGCCGGCACCGACCGGCGCAGGCGTGGCGATGAATTCCGTCGCCTCCGCGACGGGCGAGCGGTCGGCCCTATACGGTCCACTGCCAGAGGGTGCCGCCCTCGGCGCGAAAACCCAAAGCCATGCAGCCCGCGGCGGGGCCGAGAAGCAACCGCTCTCGGCGTTTATTGCCCGGCCGCTCCACGCGGCGCCCGGCGCGCAGCTGGCAGAAGGCGAGTTCCTTCGGCCGGGAACGACGATCGCCGCGTTTCAATGGCCCCCTATCTGCCGGGCGCTCGCCGAGCGGTGCGGCACACAGCTCGACGGCGTCGCCGACCGGCTCGTGACGGAAGCGGGAGGAGGCCGGTCGCTGATCGGCGTGATGGGTCTGAAATCCGGCCTGGGAGCGACGACGACCGCCTTGTGCCTGGCGGCGCGACTGGCGTGCCGCGATCGCCGCGTGATCCTGGTGGAGGGCAATTTTTGCCGTCCGCGGCTGGCTTCGTGGCTCGAAGCGGTCCCGACGATCGGCTGGCAGGAAGTGCTCCAGCACGGCGGGCCGCTGGCCGATGCGGTCGTCCGCGCCAAGGACAACCGTTTCGATCTGTTGGCGCTCGGTGACCGGAAGCCGAACAATGTCCTGCGCCTCGTCGGCGGTTTGCAGGCCGTGGTTACGGCCGGCGTGCTGCGGCATGCCTACGACCTGGTGTTGATCGATACGGGCGCTTTTTTCGATGCCACGTCGCAGCCGATCGTGCTCGAGCTCACGCGCAACATGGGGCTCGACGCGATACTCGCCGTCACCGGTCCGAAGCCGGCCGCGACCAGCGAACTGGCAACCTTGGCGGCGCACCTCGGCCGCAGTGGCTGCGAGCTGTTGGGCACGATTGAGAACCGCGTTGCTACGCCAAGGGCGACCTCACAAGCCTGACCTCCGACCCCTGACCTCTTCCCATGTATCTCGACTATTGGCAACTGGCGAATAAGCCGTTCGAACCCGGCACGGATCGGGCGACGTTCTACTCCTGCGAATCCCACGAGGCGGCGCTGCTGAAGCTTCGCTACGCGGTGGAGAATCGCCGTGCGGCGGCGCTGCTGGCGGGCCCGGCGGGCGTCGGCAAGACGATGCTCGTGCAGCTCTTTCGCGGCGAGCTGGGCGAAACGTTTCGGCCCCAGGTCCACCTCGTATTTCCCCAGATGTCGAGCCGCGACCTGCTGGTTTACCTGGCGGAGCAGCTTGGGGCGCCGCCGGCCGACCCGCCCCGGCACACGATCGAGGAAAGCGTCCGCCGGCTCGAGTTCCTGTTGCAGCAGAACGCCCAACGGGGCCGGCACGCGGTGGTGGCGATCGATGAGGCCCACCTGCTCGAAGACTGCGGCGCGCTGGAAACGCTGCGTCTATTGCTCAATTTCGAGGTGGCCGGCCAACCGACGCTCACGCTGCTCCTGGTGGGACAAATGGGCCTGGTTTCGGCGGTCGGCCGCCTGACGAGCCTGGAGGAGAGGGCCGCGGTGAAAGCCCTCGTTCGCTCGTTCACCGCCCAAGAAACCGCCGGCTACGTCCGTCACCGCTTGCAGGCGGCCGGGGCGGCACGCGAAATCTTCACGCCCGACGCCGTCGAAGCGCTGCACTACCTCGGCCACGGCACGCCGCGGCAAATCAATCGCCTGGGCGATCTCGCGCTACTGGTCGGATTCGCCGACAAGCTGCCTCGGCTCACCGCCCAGCAGATCGAAGCAGTGAGCGAGGAACTGGTGGCCGTCGCGGCTGAGTAACCTATTGACCCTGCGCAGTGAATGAACCTTTTCTGGCTGAAAGCTGACGGCTGATAGGGACCCGTTTCAAAAATTAGTGGCACCGGCTGCTAGCCGGTGCGGAAAACTGCAAAACTGTGACACAGGCCAGCGGCCTGTGCCACTGTGCTACTTTGCCACTGTGCCGCTGTGCCGCAAGCATCGATGGTTTTGAAACTGGTTCAGCTGACAGCCGCGATCCGCATCGGTTCATTCGCCGCGCAGTCCTCAATAAAGCTCCCTATCCGGGCAATATCACTGCGACTGTGGTTTTAGGCCCGCATACCACTTCGCAGCGCGGACCCTATAAGCGAATATCAATGTCGATCGTTTGCGGCCCGTCGGGCTTTACTTCCTTCGCGATGGGCGTTGTTGCCGGGCTTGCGTATTCCATGGGAATCAACGAGGGGCGCGGCTGTTGCCCCTGCGGAGTATGCCCCCGCGTGGTATCGATCACCAGGACGCGATGCCATCCGACCGGCGCTCCTTTACCCTGGTTGCCTTCGTACGTGTATTCCAACACGTATTGTCCTTGCTCGTCGGTCGTACCTGTGGCGTCGATCGACGCGGCAATTCCCTGTTCGGGATCGGGCAAGAAACGAACCATTAAGCCGCGCTGGGGCTTCCCGTTAAGGCGCACGACCCCCTCTACGGAAGCGATCTCGGGCCCCGGCTCCTCCCGGCAGCCGGAGATAACCAGCAGGCAAAGGAACTGACAAAGAAGGGTGGCAAACTGCTTGGGCATGAGAAATCAACAGCCAGGTCACTCCTCCGGAGTGACCTCCTCTTTGTTGCGGGTGCTCATCGCCTGGAGCGTAATGATCGCAATGGAGTCGGCAATAAAGCGTGACGAGCCGTCGGCCATGACGAAGTTGGCGCCGCCCGGATGACCGCTGCCCCAAGTCGTCAGTCGCTCGTCTTGGCATTGGGTGGCAAGGGTGCCCGACGTCGCACCCTGACAACTGTATGGGCACTGCCGGTTGATTTCAAGCCAGCCACTGCGGGTCGCGTGCCCGGTCCCTTTGAAGCCGCCGGTCCATCCCCACAGCGACCACTCGTGGATTTCCAACCCGCTGACCTGCGATGGCCCACTGTCGAACACCGGGTCCTCATTATATTTTTCGCCGAACAAGATTGTCTTGCTGGTGCCGTCGGTGACCGACCTGAAACTGATGCCGCTATCGTGTCGCACGCAAGGGGCCGCTCCCGGCCGCTCGTAGCATACACCGGCCGTCGAACCGGGCCGAGCCCAAACGCAAAACATACCATCATCCGTTGATGCGGGTCCCGCCGAAGTCGCGAACGGATAGTAATTCTTCGTTCCATGGTTGCCGGCGTAACTGGTGACCGCGTAATACCCGATAAACGCCATCCCAGCGTTGCCGGCTTTCGTATCGAAATAGCATACTCGATCGGCCGGATTGTCCGACGGGCACAGCAGCGTTTGGATGATGGCCGCGGCGGGTGAGTCGGGAGTATTCGAGTTATTTGCCCGCAAGTTGAAATCCCAATTATCGAACAGCGCCTGTTCCTCCATATACGGCAAGAGAAAGACGAACAACGACTCTCCCTGGAAACCGCCCGGAATCTTACTTTCCTGAAAGACGCCGCCCGGGAGCTCGTCTTTCTTGGCCGTGAGGTGGTTGTGAACCGCCAGGCCGAGCTGCTTGATGTTGTTGACACACTGGGTACGACGAGCCGCCTCCCGCGCGGCTTGGATGGCCGGCAGCAACAGCGCCACCAAAATACCGATAATCGCGATAACCACGAGCAGCTCCACCAACGTGAAACCGCGGTAATGGTTGGATTTCATCCCGGAAGTCCTCACATCAAACCGTCCCCCTCGGACGATCAACCTGAACGGCCATGGGCACCGGCTCCCCCGTATGATAGCGTGGGCGACCGGTTATCGTCTATTTCCTTCTCAAGGAATTTTTCACACGGGTGAACGAAAAGCCCATGGCTTCTGGCGAAGCCATGGGTCTCGATTTATTTCGCGACTCAAACGGAAGCGATCCTAGGCGCGTCGGCGTGCGGACCAGAGGCCGATGAAGCCGACCAGCAGCATCGCCAGGCTGGTTGGCTCCGGCACTGCGCCCGCCTCGGGGCCGCTTCCAGCTCCGGGACCGGACGTCGCGCCGAAGTTGTTGACCCAATCGGTGTACCCTTGGGCGCCATCGTACGCACCTGGATCACTGCGCCACAAAGCATAATCGGCGGCATCCACCGTGCCGTCCTGGTTGTGGTCGCCAGGCAGGCCCGCCTCGCCGAAGCCGATATCAAGGCCGTTGAAGACCGAGAATGTCGACGACGTGTACCAGTCCACCGACGAGTTATTGGTCAGCGAGGCGGGGTTCAGAACCGCGCTGGCGGGTAAAAAATCGATGGTGCCGCCAAAACCGCCGATAAACAGGTTGCCGTCGGCGTCCAGCGCGATTTCCCGGCCGGTCTCCGAGGACGCGCTCAATTCGATGTCGGCCAGTTGGTTGTAACTATCGCTGGGATCCAACACGTACAAATGGGTTATCGACCCTAATTCTCCGGAAAAACCGCTGTAGAGGGCATAGAGATATTGCGACACGTCCGGATTGTAGGCAAGCGACGCAAAATCGCTGCCGACAGAGGGTGTGCCAGCGAACGTACCAATCCCGACGATCGTGGTCTCGACGGTAGCCTCGTTGGAAGTTGCCATCGTGTCGGCATCGACTTCAAAAAGATTTCCGCCGGCCGAAAAGGCCAGGACGGTGTCGTCATCGAGCCAAGCGGTTCCCTGCGTGGACCCCGTATCGAGGACCGCCGCCGACTCTCGGCCGTCAGCCAGCGCGGCGCCGGAACCCATCGTGTCGCCGGGCGTATAATCGTAGACGATCACCCTGCCCGTATCGACGCCGACCACGGCGACCTTGGAGTTAGCCGGGCTGACTGAGAGCCCAGCTAGCGCGGATTGCGTGAGGCTGCCGTCCTGCCCGGCGGGGTCGGTGGCGCCCGTATTGCCGATCAACTGGGCGGCCGGCGCGGGGATCGATCCCTGGGTGGCGAAGCTGTAAATCGCTCCACTGTTGCCGCCGCCGCCCACGGAAAAATTGACACCCAGCAGGTTGCCGCGGGCATTGTGCGATTGCCCGTCGTAATTGTCGAACGCGACGGACTGGATAAACGAGTCGCTCGACCAGGGGCCGGGGGCAAAGCTGCCGCCGTCCATCGCAGCCGGTCCACTCACTAACTCAAGCGTGTTCGCCGCGCTGCCGACGCTCAGCCCAAAGACCACATCACCAGGTTGCGGCAGGCGCGGATCGGGAGGAGGAGGCGGCTCATCGGGCGGTACGAAATCGCTGTAGATCGTCACGTTGTCGACTCGGCTCGAGCCGGTCGGTGCGACGGGATTCGGACTGGAAATCGCAGTCGTCGAGTTATTCAGCAGCCGGAAGTAAACGTCCGCCTGGTTGTCGAGCGCTGCGATCGATGTCAAGTCAAAAACTTGAGTACTTGCCGTGGTTGCGCCGCCCGACGACCACCCATCGTTCGTCAGCATGTACGGTGAACCAAAATCCGTAAAGGTGGAGCCATTGGTGCTGTATTGGAATTGAAAGTCTCGCGGCCCCGTATTGCTGCCGGTGTGGTCAAATATCAGCCCGATGTCGCTCAGGCCGAGGGTGCTAGTTTGAAATTGATAATAGTCGTTGACTAGCCAATTGTTGGAGCTGAACGACTCCGCGCTTCCATTTCCGACCGGATTGCTATAGACGGCCGCCACATTGGAATGGAACCCGATGGCGGAACCAGACCCCGTTTCGGGTGCATGGGGCCCTGCGGTCTCGGGAACGCTCGTCTCGAATGTCCATTCGGCGACAATGTCGTTTTGAGCCTCGACCTGAGAATAAAGGGATACGACGGATAGAACTGCGACTGTTTGCGTTAACCAATTGCGAATACTCATACGCTCTTCCTTCCTGCTTGCCAAAATGCCTAGACGCCTGCATCTTCGAGAATCGCGACAACACTAATCCAATCCTGATCTTACTCGTAGTGTACCGTTGGTCAATGAATTCTTGGCGAAAACCGCATGAATTCCTCCGATTTTCCGCGGATTGGGCCCGTGCGGCCATCAATCAGCGTGATTCGAGAGGTGACGCCCCTAATTGGCCCATTTGCGCACCTGGCTGGTAAAATAGGCATTCATCGCCATAACGGGCGGAGCTTGCGACCTATGATGAACTCGCCTTGCCTTTTGGTCAACCTAACGCGGGTCGGGCTGCTCCCGCTGTTGGGCCTGCTGGTGTGCGTGGAAGCCGCCCAGGCTCAACTGCGGGTCGTCAGCTACAACACGAGAGGCGCCCCGGCGACGGACATGGATATCGTCCTGCGGTCGATCGGCGAGCACATTGTCAACGGAATTGCCAAGCCCATCGATATCCTCCTGCTGCAGGAACAAAACAATCCCTCCGCGGGGGCGAACAGTCCCTCGCCAAATACGCAGGCCTTTGTTTCGTTGCTCAACAGCATGTATGCGGGTCAGGGCGCCCACTACGACATGAGTGACCGCACCGGATTCGGCGATAGGACCCAAACGCTAGTGTACCGGACGGAAACGGTCCAGCTCATCGCCGACACGGCGGTGGGAACGACGAGCGTTTCCGGTCAACCACGTCAGGCTTTGCGCTTTCAACTGCGGCCCGTTGGCTACGACGCGAGCGCCGACTTTTACGTTTACAATAGCCATTACAAGGCGAGCCAGGATCAGCCGGCACCGGGAACGAACGCCTTGCGGCGAAACGTCGAGGCGACGGCCATCCGCGACAATTCTGATAATGCGCTCGGCGAAGGAGCGCACGTGATCTACGCCGGCGATCACAACTTCTACGACTCCAACTCGGATGAACCGGCGTGGGGCACCTTAACGGCGGCCGGCCCAGGGCAGGCCCATGATCCCATCAATCGCGTGGGACCGTGGCACGACAACTTCGATTTCCGCGATGTCCACACCCAGTCGCCCTGCGTCTCGGGCTGCGGCTCCGGGGGCGGCATGGATGACCGCTTCGATTTTCAGCTCGTCACGGGCGAGTTCCTGGACGGCGAGGGGTTGAGCTACATCAGCGGCTCGTACCGCGCTTTCGGCAACAACGGCTCGACGTTCAACGGTGCGATCAACGACGGCAACAGCATCTTCTTTCCGGGCGTCCTCTCGCACACGAAGAACGAGATTCTGAACGCGTTGGCCACGGTCACCGACCACCTGCCTGTAGTGGCCGACTATCAGCTTCCGGCCATCATGAACGCGTTCACCGGCACGGTTCCCGCGACGCTCACCCTCGGGCAATCGTTCGATCTCGACGTGACGGTGAGCAACATCGCCGACGTCGTGGCGGCGATCGGAGCCGACGAGCTGGACTACACAATTTCCGTTTCCGGCAGCGTCGTCGATGGAGCGTTCGTTCCGGTCTCGGACTCGGTGCTCGCTTTGGCCGGCGGCGAATCGCACCATATCCCGCTCAACACATCAACCGTCGGCTTAAAGACCGGGACCATCACCGTGAGCAGTTTGAGCCAGGCGGTGCAGAACGCGCTGTTCCAATTCCCCATTGGCTTTGAAGTCGTGGCGGCATTTGCGGGCGATCATAACGGCGACGGAACCGTGGACGCGGCCGATTACGCCTTGTGGCGCAGTGATCCCAACTCGTACGACGGGGCACAAGGTTACACCGACTGGGTGAACAACTTC
This sequence comes from uncultured Planctomycetaceae bacterium, assembly GCA_964532675.1. GTDB lineage: Bacteria > Planctomycetota > Planctomycetia > Pirellulales > Lacipirellulaceae > JABDGM01. Next base: position 19,126 of record CAZHIV010000227.1, on the reverse strand, counting down.
GGCATGACGGGCGGCAATGGCGCCGGTCTCGGCCCCGCCGTGCCCGAGCCTGGCGCAGGGCTGCCCTTGATCCTCGGTCTCTGTCTGGGGGCAACGGGGCGCGGTAGACTGTGGGGATGAAGAACCCTCCCCCAGCCCCTCCCTACGAGGGAGGGGAGAAACCGACTGCCGTCACCGGGTCGTCTGCCGTCACGCTTGATCTCGACCGCCAGCGTCGCTGCGGTTTTCCCGAGGTCGTGTTCGGGCCCGGTAAATCGGTCGAGCAACTGCGCGAGATCGTCGCCCTGCTCGTCGAGCACGGCCAGCCGGTGCTGGCGACGCGGATCACACCCGAGCAGGCTGCCGGGCTGGCGGCGGCGTTTCCCGAGGGGCGCTACAATGCGGTGGGACGAACGTTTCGGCTGGCATGCGCTCCATCAGTACGGGTCGAACCCTCCCCTAGCCCCTCCCTAAAAGGGAGGGGAACCGCGGCGCATGTCGCGGTGATTTCGGCGGGCACCGGCGACCTGGCCGTTGCCGAGGAAGCTCGCGAGACGCTCGAATGGATGGGCGTGCAGGTAACGATGATTCACGACGTGGGCGTGGCCGGCCCGCAGCGGCTCGCGGCCCGGCTGGCCGACTTCCAGGATGCCGATGCGATCGTCGTGGTGGCCGGCATGGAAGGGGCTCTGCCGAGCGTGGTCGGCGGCTACGTCGCTTGCCCGGTCGTCGCCGTGCCCACCAGCGTCGGCTACGGTGCGAATTTCGGCGGCGTTTCCGCGCTGCTCTCCATGCTCAACAGTTGCGCGGCCAACGTCGCCGTGGTGAATATCGACGCGGGCTTCAAAGCCGGCTACCTCGCCGGCCTGATCGCCACGAGAGCCAAGCATTGCGATGAATGAATTCGACGATCTCACTGCGAGCGCCCTGCCCCAACTGCCGGCCCGGCGGGCCGACAGCCACAAGGGCGACTACGGCCGAGCGCTTGTGGTCGGCGGTTCGCGCGGCATGAGCGGGGCGATTGCGATGGCCGGCAAGGCGACGCTGCGCAGCGGCGCCGGCCTGGCGACGCTGGCTGTGCCGCGCTCCGTGCAAGATGTCGTCGCCGCGTTCGAGCCGTCCTATATGACCCGCGGACTGGACGACGACGAGGGACAAATCGCCCTGTCGGCCGTCGACCAGGTAATCGAGCTGTCGCGAAACGCAACCGCCGTCGGCCTGGGGCCGGGCCTCGGCCGCTCCGCCGCGCTCACGAAATTCGTCGCCCGCCTTTACCGCGACATCGATCGGACAATGGTCGTCGACGCCGACGCTTTGTTTGCACTGGCCGAGCAACCGGACGCCCTATCAAATCCCGGCGGACCGCGGGTCATCACGCCGCACCCTGGCGAGTTCGCCCGCCTCTCGGCCCGGCCGTACGATGCCGAGAAGCGCAACGAGTCCGCGGCCGACTTGGCGCGTCGCGACCCCACGAAGAGCACCGTCGTCGTCCTCAAAGGCGACGGCACGATCGTTAGCGACGGTGTGCGATTGAGCGTGAATCGAACGGGCAATCCGGGCATGGCGACTGGTGGATCCGGGGACGTGCTGACCGGCGTCATCACCGCCCTGCTCTGTCAGGGACTTGCCCCGTTCGACGCCGCGCGGCTGGGCGTTCACATTCACGGGCAGGCCGGCGATCTGGCCGCCGAAGAGCTGGGGCAAGTATCGATGATTGCGAGCGACCTGCTCGACTACTTGCCCCAGGCATTTCGGTCGGTGCGCTAAGCCGCAAGCGGCCTTTTTGTTTGATGCATATATTTCGGCAACTCGATGGACTTCCGGCGGCGGCGCGGGGCGGAGCCGTGTCGATCGGAAATTTTGACGGCGTTCATCGGGGCCACATCGCGATCGTGCGCCGGCTGCTGGAGCAGGCCGCGGCGGTCGGCGGACCGGCGATCGTGTTCACGTTCGATCCGCACCCCGTGCGAATCCTGCGTCCGGAGCAGTGCCCGCCGCCGCTGACGTGGACCGAGCGGAAAGCGGAGTTGCTCGCCGCGCAGGGCGTCGATTGGATCGTCGCCTATCCCACCGACGAGGCGCTGCTGTCGCTTTCCGCCGCGGAGTTCTTCGACAAAATCGTCCGCGGCGCGCTGGCCGCCCGCGCGTTGGTAGAGGGGCCCAACTTTTACTTCGGCCACAATCGCGAGGGCACGATCGATCGCCTTCGCGAGCTTGCCGCCGCAGCCGACGTATTGCTCGACGTCGTGCCGCCAGTCGTCGTCGATGGCTCGATCGTATCCAGTTCGCGAGTCCGCGACCTCATTCGCTCCGGCGACGTGGAGCAGGCGAAGAAGCTGCTATCGGTCCCATACCGCATCCGCGGAATGGTGACGCATGGGGCCGGCCGCGGCGCAAAAATCGGCTTTCCGACCGCCAACCTGGAAGCCATCGACACGCTCCTCCCGGCCGAGGGCGTGTACGCCGGCAGGGCGTTGCTAGGTGATGCGAGCCGGCCCGCGGCAATCAATTTGGGGCCCAGCCCCACGTTCGGCGACGCGGCGGTCCGCGTGGAAGTGCACCTGGTCGATTTCGACGAGGCCCTTTACGGCCAGCCGATGGAGGTTGACTTCCTGGGCCGCCTGCGAGACATTCGGCCGTTTGACTCGCCCGACGCCCTGGCTCGGCAATTGGCCGACGACGTGAACAAAGTGAAACGCATTGCCGCGTGTTCCTAGCCCCCAGCCCCCAGCCCCCATGCCTATCGACTGGCGCCCATTGACGAAGCTCGTGGCCGACAAGCAGTCGTTCGTGCTCACCAGCCACATGCGGCCCGACTGCGACGCGCTGGGCAGCGAAATCGCGCTGGCACTGGCGCTGCGCTCGCACGGCAAGGCGGTGCGTATCATCAACGGCGACGAGGTGCCTCCCCATATCGCGTTCATCGACCCGAACCACGACGTGGAAGTGCTCGGCCGCGATACGAGCGAAGCCGACGCCGAGTGCGATGTGCATGTGGTGCTCGACACAAGCGCCTGGGTGCAGCTGGGGCCGATGGCCGACGTCATCCGCCGCTCGAAGGCGCGAAAAGTCGTCATCGACCATCACGTGAGCGAAGACGATCTGGCGGCCCTGATGTTCAAGGACTCAACGTCCGAATCGACCGGCCGATTGGTGCTCGAAGCGATCGACGCATTGGGAATTGAGCTCTCGGCGGCGATGGCCACGCCGCTGTTCGCGGCAATTGCCACCGACACTGGCTGGTTTCGCTTCGCCTCGGTGACGGAGGCCACATTCCGGGCGGCGACCCAATTGGCGGCGGCGGGCGCCCAGCCGCACGTCGTGTTTGCGGCATTGTACGAGCAGAACAGCCTGGCCCGCCTGCGGCTGCAGGGACGCATTCTTTCGAACGTGAAATCACACTTGGACGGCCGGCTGCTGTCGACCGCCATCACGCAAGCCGACTTGCGAGAGCTAGGCGCCGAGCCGACGGATACCGAGGACGTGATCAACCGCTTGCTCGGCGTGGCGGGCGTCGAGGTGGCCGTATTGTTCCTGGAGTTCGGACCGCGAGAAACGAAGGTCAGCTTGCGGAGCCGCTCGCCGGTGGATGTGAATGCGGTCGCGGGCCGATTTGGCGGCGGGGGGCACCGGGCGGCCGCCGGCGTTCGCTATCCCGGCCCGCTCGCCGAAGCCGAGCCGGCGGTGCTCGAAGCGGTTCGCGCCGCCATGGCCTGACACCGGGCGCGATTCTCTGTTTGGGGATCGACGCCACCCGAATAGAATGATGCGCATGAATCAAGTCGAGACGTCTCCCAACGTGAATGACGCGAAGGGCCGCCGGTCGTTCTTAATCCGCGTCGGCGCCGGAATCCTCGGCGGCATGTTGGCGCTCTTTCCGTTCGCCGCCGGGTTGGGCGTATTGCTTCACCCGTTGCGCCGTCGGCCCGTGCCGAGCGGCGACGACGCGCTCGACACGTCCGGCTTCGTGCGGATTTGCCCGCTCGACTCGCTGCCGGCCGACGGTGTGCCTCGCGAATTTGTCGTTACGGCCGACGTCGCCGATGCCTGGACACGCACGGCCGGACAACGGATCGGCTCGGTCTTCGCCTTGCGAACCGAGGCCGAGGACAAGCCGCAGGTGAGGGCCTTTACGGCCACCTGTCCCCACTTAGGCTGCGCGGTCGAGTTCGACGCGGCCGACGATCGATTCGAATGCCCCTGCCACGAAAGCGCGTTCGGCAAGGATGGCGAAAAGCTGTTCGGCCCCAGCCTCCGCGGCCTCGATCCGATTGATGTGAAGCTGGTCGACGAGAATGGAACCCAGGAGATTTGGGTGGATTTCCGGCGTTTTCGCGCCGGAATCGCGGAAAGGATTCCCGTCGCATGAGCCGATTCTTCGATTGGCTGAACCACCGCACGGGTTATCGCGCGCTGGTGCACGGCGCGCTCTACGAGCATATTCCCGGCGGGCCGCGATGGCGCTACGTCTGGGGCAGCACGCTTTCTTTCTGTTTCTTCGTGCAAGTCGTAACCGGGCTCGCGCTCTGGGCGGCGTACAGCCCGAGCGCCCAGACGGCGTGGGAAAGCGTGTATTACATCCAGCACGAAATGACGGCGGGCTGGCTGTTGCGGGGCGTCCATCATTTCACCGCCCACTCGATGGTCGTGCTGCTGGCGATCCACTTCGTGCAAGTTGTCGTCGACGGGGCCTACCGCGCGCCGCGAGAAATTAATTTCTGGATCGGACTGGTGCTGATGCAGATCGTGCTCGCGCTGGCGCTGACGGGCTACCTCCTGCCGTGGGACCAGAAGGGCTACTGGGCCACGAAGGTCGCCACCAATATGCTCGCGCTGGTGCCGCTCGTGGGCGAGCCGCTGCAGCGACTGGTCGTCGGCGGCAGCGAGTACGGGCATCATACGCTAACGCGGTTCTTCGCGCTGCACGCCGGCGTGTTGCCCGCGCTGCTCGTGATCTTCCTGGCGCTGCACGTGGCCTTGTTCCGCCGGCACGGCCTCAAGGTCCCCGATCCCAAGCGCCGCCCGGACGCCTATTTCTGGCCCGATCAATTTCTCCGCGATGCGATCGCCTGCCTGGCGGTAATGATCGTAGTCCTAGTGCTCGTGCTGCAGAACTATCCCGGCCTAGAGCCAGGCGAACCGGTTGGGCAGCATTTGGGTATCGACCTGGGAGCGCCGGCCAACCCGGCCGAGAGTTTCGCGGCTGCCCGGCCCGAAAGCTACTTCTTGTTCCTGTTCCAGGCGATGAAGTACCTGGAGGCGTTCCCGCCCGTGGTGGGCGCGGTGCTGGTGCCGGGGCTCGTGCTCGTATCGTTGTTCCTGATGCCGTTCATCGGCCGCTGGGAAATGGGACACCGCTTCAACGTCGCGTGGACGTTCGCACTGCTCTTGGGTGCGGGCCTGTTGACTGCCATCGCCTGGCACGACGATCACAACGGCCGGACTCCGGAGTCGCAACACTATTTGGCGGCTGTGGCGCAGGCGGAGCGCCAGGCCCTCCGAGCGGTCGAGTTGGCGGGCGCACCCGACGGCATTCCGCCCGGCGGGGCATTGACGCTCTTGCGCAACGACCCGCAGACGCAGGGGCCAAAGCTGTTTCGGCAACACTGCGCGGCTTGCCATGGCCATATCGATCCGTCGAAGCCCGAGCAGGAATCCCCGCACAGCATCCCGGTCGAGAATCCCACCGCACCGAACTTGTGGCGCTTCGCCAGCCGCGAGTGGGTAAGTGGCATGCTCGATCCGAAACAAATCGCCGGCCCGCATTACTTTGGCAACACGGCCCACAGCGAGGGCGATATGGTCACGTTTGTAAAAGACACGATTGGCTCACAACTCGAGGACTTGGAAGGCGAGGAGCTATCCGAGTATCGCCGCAAGGTCGACGATGTCGCGATTGCGCTGGCGGCGGAAGCCGGCATGACCGATACGACGGCGGCTGACGACAAGGATCGCATCGCCGCCGGCCGCGACGCCATGCTCAACGAATTCGCCTGCATCGACTGCCACAAGTTCCACGACGAGGGCGAACTGGGACTGGCGCCCGATCTCACAGGGTATGGATCTCGCGATTGGCTTGCGAATTTCATCGCCAACCCGGAGCACGAAAGCTTCTATCCCGAAACGAACGACCGCATGCCGGCCTTCGCGCCGAACGCGGAGAGTCCGACGACAAACCGCCTCAGCCCCAGCGAGCTTGAACTGCTCGTCTCCTGGCTCCGCGGCGAATGGTACGAGCCGCCGGCTGCTAGCAGCGCGAAAATAGACTAGCGGTCGCCGCATCGTGCAATCTTGCCGAATCGTTATAGGTTCGCATCGTGCGCTGCCGATTTCAAAACCATTGTGCGCGCGCTCTCGTGCGCGACAACTGCGCAGCGACACAGTGAGCCGCCTGACAGCAGCCCCCGAATGCCGGGCCAACGACGATGTGGTGTAGCAACTGCCAGCAAGACGTTCCGGGCGTGACGAATGCAGTAAGCGGCCGCACCGTGTGCTCGCGCTGCCAGCAGCCCGTTCCGACAAAGAAGGCGGATCATGCCGCGCGGGTTTCGGATGACGGCATCGCGCTGGACGAACCGGCCGCGGCAGTCGCTGCCGCCGCCCGGCCGCTTCAGCGCGACGATTGGTCGAGCAGGCAGCGCGTACGCAGCCTCGGCCGCGAGCTGCGACGGCCGACGCTCGCCGCGGTCAATCCATCGAACCGAGACAAAAGTCGCGCGCGCCGATTCGATCCGCCGCATAACTTGTTCGATGGAATCGAGCAAGCGACCTCACCCATCGTGGCTCCAGCCTCGCCGCACTCCGCGGCTAGCCGCACGCGTTCGCGCGCCTCGCAGGGCACCCAAGTATTCTCCTGGCTCGTGGTGTTCGTCGGGGCTATCGGATTGATCGCGGGAATCGGCCTGATCGGCTGGTCGCTTGCGGTGGAGCAAATGCTTTATTGGAACTTGGCGCTCGGTCTCACGCTCGGCGGCCAGGGCACGCTGATCCTTGGCCTGGTGCTCGTCGTCTCGCGGCTGTGGCGGAGCAGCCGTCACGCTGTCCAGAAACTGCAAGACGTCAACGCCCGGCTCGGCAAGCTACAGCACACGGCCGATGCGCTCGCCGCCACGCGCTCCGGCGGCGCGCCCGCCTTCTACGCCGATCTCGTGCGCGGCGCCAGCCCGCAGGTGCTCCTGGCGAATCTCAAAGGCCAGGTCGACCAGCTCGCCACGCGACTCTCCAGCGGCTGGTAGCACGTCGCGGGGGGGGCGTTCAGCATTCTGCTTGCCCGACGACTCCCTCCAAGACTATCTTGAGATGTAGAGGTTGAGCCATGCAATACAAGATCCCGCTAGTGCTGACGCCGCAGCCGGAAGGCGGTTACACCGTCACGTCGCCAATGCTGCCCGAGCTAGTAACCGAGGGCGATACGGTCGAGGAAGCCCTCGACAACGTGAAGGATGCGCTCGCTGCCGTCGTGGAGACGTATCAAGACCTGGGCCGCCCCTTGCCAAGCAGCAGCCGGATTCTGGATTTGAGCGCACCACTGTTATTTGAAACGGTCGTTACCGCCCCATGAAGTATCGCGAAGTCGCGCGAAAACTATCGGCATTAGGCTGTCAGGAGCTGCAGCGCAGGGGCGGTGGCTCACACCGCAAATGGCATAACCCGAGCACGCAACGGTCAACCGTAATACCGGATTGGGGCAGTCGCGACCTAAGACTCGGAACGGTCCGCGCAGTGGTTCGCCAATTGGATATCGACTGGCAGGAATTTCAACGAGCGTGATTTATTTTTCGACGCGTTTGGCGACCTCTTCCACCACGTCGGCGCTTTTGACGCGCCGCTGCTCGAGCGTGTCGCGGTCGCGGATCGTGACGGTGCCGTCTTGCAGCGTCTGGCCATCGACGGTGATGCAGAACGGCGTGCCGGCTTCGTCCTGGCGGCGGTAGCGGCGGCCGACCGCGCCCTTCTCGTCGTAGAACACGACGAACCGCCGCTTGAGCGCCGTGTAAATTTCCTTGGCAGCTTCCGGCATGCCGTCTTTCTTTACAAGCGGGAAGACGGCCGCCTTCACCGGCGCGATCCGCGGGTTGAAGCGCATGACGGTGCGCGTCTGCATGTCGCCCTTATCGTCGGGGGCCTGGTCCTCGTGGTACGCTTCGCAGAGGAACGCCAGCGTCGCCCGGTCGGCACCGGCGGAGGGCTCGATCACGTGCGGCGTGAACCGCTCGCCCGATACGTCGTCGCGATAGGTGAGGTCTCGGCCGCTGCCCTTGTATTTCGGCTTGCCGGCCGCGTCTTGTTCCACCTCGAGGCAGCCCTCGGCGTTCTTCACGAGCTTGCCTTCCATGTGGCTGCGGAGGTCGAAGTCGCCGCGGTGGGCGATTCCCTCCAGCTCGCCAAACTCGCCCTCGCTCAAAAACGGGAAGGCGTACTCGATATCCGCGGTGCCGACGGAGTAGTGGCTCAGCTCTTCGGGCGGGTGCTCGCGAAGACGCAAGCAGCCCTCCGCCAGACCCAGGCTCGTGTACCAGGCCATCCGGCGGTCGCGCCAGTATTCGTACCACTTTCGCGACGTGGCCGGATTGCAGAAGAACTCGATCTCCATCTGCTCGAACTCCCGCGAGCGGAACGTGAAATTTCGGGGCGTGATCTCGTTGCGAAAACTCTTCCCGACCTGGGCGATGCCGAACGGAATCTTCACGCGCGTGCTGTCGAGCACGTTCTTGAAGTTCACAAAGATGCCCTGGGCCGTCTCCGGGCGCAGGAACGCCGTGTCCTCCTCGCCGCCCATCGCGCCGACGATTGTCTTGAACATCAGGTTGAATTCGCGCGGCTCGGTGAGGCGGCACTTTTCGAACTCGCCCGGACGCTTGCTCGGCTTCTGCGGGCACTCAGCCGATTGCAAATGGTCGGCTCGCCAACGGCTCTTGCACTCCTTGCAGTCGACCATCATGTCGTGGAACAGGTCGTAGTGGCCGGAGCACTTCCACACCTGCGGGTGCATGATAATCGAGCAGTCGAGGCCCACCATTTCGAACGCCGAAGGCGCCCCGGCGGGCTTCGCCAGCTCGTTGTGGCTGGTGACCATGTCGCGCCACCCGGATTCCTTGATGTTCCGTTTCAGCTCCACGCCTAATGGGCCGTAGTCCCAGAAGCCGTTGAGCCCGCCGTAGATTTCGCTCGACTGGAACAAGAACCCCCGGCGCCGGCAGAGCGCTACTAGCTTGTCCATGTCCATCATGAATCGCTCTCAATATTGGTTGAAGGCAATTTACCACGAAGGACACAAAGAACACGAAGAAGATGATCGGAGTCTTGAACAGGAGAAAGCAGAGGTAGCAGAGTGCTTCGCTTGAAGTCTCTGCTGGCTCTGCTACCTCCTGTCGAAAATCTGCTTTGTGAACTTCGTGCCCTTTGTGGTGAGCCGTCTTTTGGTCTAATTGGATAGTTGGAAGCCGGTCATTTTACCGCCGCGCGTTGGGCAGAGTCCAGCGCGACCGATTTCGCCTTACGGCACGGTGATTCGCCATTCGCGGACGTCGAGCTCCGGCACGATGTCGAGCCGGTCGATTTGGGCGCAATCGACCAGGTCGCGCTCCAGGCCGATGCCCAACAGATTGCGGCCGCCCGGCGTATCGCGCAACTCAAGCGCGAGCTGCTCGACGATGGGTCGGCCGGCGGCCGCGGCACGATTCGACACGTTTTCCCATTCTCGACGGGCGGCATTTGCCGAGTCGTCGACATCCCACGACTCGCCACGCGAACTCGCGAGGCGGCTCACCAGGGCGCCGGCCGCCAAGATGTCCTCGCGAGTCGGTCCGCCGTCGGTGCCGGCGCACAGAATGTCGACGCGCGGCTCCCCTTGAACAGAGGCCACGACGGCCGAAAGGTTCACAAACGCCCCAACCAGCACGCGGCGAGCCAGCCGTGCGTGATGAAGGGCACGCGTGCCGTTGGTCGTCGTGATAATTACGCGACGTTCGCCTGCCGCCTCCGACGTGTACTCGCACGGCGAATTTCCAAGATCGAAGCCTGCAATCCGGCCACCGCTCCGTTCGCCGCCCAGGATCACGTTATTGCCGCTCTCTCGAGCAACCTTCGCCGCCGCCCGCGCTTCGTCCACTTCCAAAAGGGGCACGACATCGATCGCGCCAGCGGCCAGCGCCTGGCAGATCGTCGTGGTTGCCCGCAGGATATCGAGTACAACCACGGTGCTACTGGCGAGCTCCCGCTCGTCGACATTTTTCGGCAAGTGGTGAACGCGTAATTGCTGACGTTCCATGAAGCGGCTCGTTAATAAAATGCTGGCCCCTCCGTGTCTTCCGTGCACCCCGTGGTTAGAATCTCCCTCATGCCCGTTGACAAGTCGTCCGATCGCGTTCGCCGAATGTTCGGCCAGATTGCCGGACGCTACGATTTTTTGAATCATCTGCTGTCGCTGGGCATCGACCGCCATTGGCGCCGCCGGACGGTGCGGCTCGTGGCGCCGAATTTGCAATCGGAGACGCCGCCGCTGCCCATTCTGGACGTCTGCACCGGCACGGGCGACTTGGCGCTGGCCTACGACCGGGCCGCGGCGGGCGGCACGACGATCGTCGCTGCCGACTTCTGCCACGAGATGTTGGCCATCGGGCGCGAAAAGGCGCGCAAAGCCGGGGCCGAATCGCGAATCACGTTCCTCGAGGCCGACGCCCAATCGTTGCCGCTGCCGGCAGATGCGTTTCAGATCGTGTGCGTCGCCTTCGGCCTGCGCAACGTGGCCGACACGGATCGCGGTCTGGCGGAAATGGCCCGCGTCTGTGCGCCAGGCGGCCGCCTGGCCATCCTGGAATTCTCCATGCCCACGCGCCAGCCGTTCAAGTCGATCTACGGCTGGTATTTCCGCCACGTGCTGCCGCGAATCGGCGGGCTGTTCGCTCGCAACTCCGGCGGCGCGTACGAGTATCTGCCCACCAGCGTCGGCGAGTTTCCCCAGGGCGAGACGCTCGCCGAACGCATGCGCGCCGCCGGGCTTACCGACCTGCGCCGCTACCCGCTGACACTTGGCGTCGCTACACTTTATGTGGGCACGAAAGAAAGTCTGTCCGCAGTTGCGTAGGGTGGGTCGAGTCTGCGAGACCCACCGTCCACCCCAAAAAGGTCAAATAACGGTGGGTCTCGCGGACTCGACCCACCCTACGATGAACACAAAATGCATCCTGTCGTCCTCGGCATCACCGGCGCCAGCGGGGCAATCTACGCCGTCCGGCTGCTCGATTCGCTCCGCGCCGCCGGATGCGATGTGCATCTGACAATCAGCCCCTCAGGCCGCGACGTAATCCGCCAGGAACTGAAAATCGACGTTGATTTAGACCGGTTCGACGCCAGCCGCTTGCGGCTTAGCGCGAATGCCGAGTCGGCCGCAACCACGCTGTACGCATCCGGCCCTGCCGGCAAGCTGCACTACTACCACCACCAGGATTTCATGGCCCCGATGGCCAGCGGTTCGTTCCTCACCGCCGGCATGGTCATCTGCCCGTGCAGCGGCTCGACGCTGAGTGCCGTCGCCACGGGCGCGGCCAGCAATCTGATCCAGCGGGCGGCCGAAGTTCACCTGAAGGAGCGCCGGAAACTGGTGCTCGTGCCGCGTGAAACGCCGTTGTCCCTCACCCACATCGACAACATGCGCCGCGTCACCGAGGCCGGCGCGGTCGTGCTGCCGGCCTCGCCTGGCTGGTACCAGGACATCCGCTCGACCGCCGACCTCGTGGACTTCGTCGTGGCCCGCATCTGCGACCAGCTCGGCGTCGAGCACGCACTCACCAAGCGCTGGGGGGCAGAATAGTCTCACGCAAAGGCGCGAAGGCGCGAAGTAACATACAAAAGGCAGCCATCTCTGCGCCTTGGCGCCTTGGCGTGAGACCTGCATCATGTTCAAAACTGTCCGCCACCTGCTGGAACTGATCCGCTTCAGCCACACGCTGTTTGCGCTGCCGTTCGCGCTGTTGGCGGCGGTGATGGCGTGGCGAGTGCAGCACATTGACGAAGTCGGGCGTGAACTCGTGCGTGATGGAATCCGCGCTGGACAGTCGGCCGATGACGCATCTTTGGACGCACTCTTAGAAACCATTGTAGATCGGGCTGTTGCCTTCTACGGTGGTAATCCAGGCCCAAAGTGGCATGGCTTCGCCGCCCGCTGGCAGGAGGTATTGGGTATCCTGCTATGCATGGTCGCGGCGCGGAGCTTTGCGATGTCGTTCAATCGGCTGGCCGACCGGCGGTTGGATGCAGAAAACCCACGCACGGCCAGTCGTCACTTGCCGGCGGAGATTCTGAGCGTCGGCCAAGTGTCGCTGTTCGCGACGTTGTCGGCCGTCGGTTTCGTCGCCAGCACGCTGCTGTTCCTACCGAATCGGCTGCCGCTGGTTCTCTCGCTCCCGGTACTGGCTTTTCTCGCCGGTTACAGCTACGCGAAGCGCTTTTCGGCACTGGCGCATTTCTGGCTAGGCACGGCGCTGGCGTTGTCGCCGGTTGCGGCGTGGATTGCGATTCGAGGCGAAATCGTGCTCCGCGACCCGGCCGACGTGCTCCCCGCGGTTGTGCTGGGCGGCGCCGTGCTCACGTGGGTCGCAGGGTTCGACATGATCTATGCCTGCCAGGATTACGACGCCGACATCCAAGCAAAGCTGCATAGCGTGCCGGTGCGGTTTGGCATCCCCGGGGCGCTGCGGCTAGCGGCATTCTGCCACCTGCTGACCATCGGCTTCCTGACCTTTTTGCCGGTCGTGTACCCGCTTTTTGGCTGGATTTACTGGGTCGGCGTCGCCGCGGTAGCGCTGCTGCTGGTGTATGAGCACCTGTTGGTGCGGTCAGACGATCTGTCCCGCGTGAACGCCGCGTTTTTTAACGTCAACGCCATCATCAGCCTGGGACTGTTGGCCGCAGGCAGCCTGGACCTTTGGGTGGGTCATCGGTGATACTGAAAATAGGGAAATGCCGTCAGGCTCCCATGTTGCAGCCCCAATCCGAAGAGCCGCACCAAGCGATGAGCGATTCTCAAACGATTCCGATGATCGAATGCAAACGGGACAGCCTTGAGAAACTGTGCCGGCAGTTTGCTGTATCCCGCCTGGAAGTGTTCGGCTCGATCGCCGACGGCGAGTTTGATCCAGCGCGCAGCGATTTCGATTTTTTAGTGGAATTCGATCGCCTCCCCGGAACAAATTCCTTCCATCAGTTCTTTGAGTTTCAAATCGCATTGGCTGACTTATTCGAGCGAAAGGTAGATCTGGTAGACGCCACGGCGATGCGCAACCCCTATTTCATCGAATCCGTCAATCGCAGTCGCAAGCTGCTCTATGCCGCCTGACCCTAGAAAATTCTTGCTCGACATTGTCGATCGTGCGAGATTTGTATCGGAATTTATGGCCGACAAATCGCTCGCCGATCTGGAGCAAAATCGTCCGGTCCGATCGGCGGTCGAGCGTGAATTGATGGTGCTCGGTGAAGCGCTCTACCAACTCCATCGAAATGCGCCAGCCAACGCACTGCTTGTAGAAAGTACCGAGTAGAAATGTTGCTTTCATCGTCGCCCATCCTGAAACCGATCCGCGAAAAGGTAGAAGCCGGCGAGCGGCTTTCGCTCGACGACGGCCTCATTCTCGAGCGGCCGGACGTGCCGTTGCCCGAATTGGGCGAGCTGGCCAACCTCGTGCGCGAGCGGAAGAACGGCAACTTCGCCTACTACAACATCAACACGCACCTCAACCCGACGAATGTGTGCGTGTACCGCTGCGTGTTCTGCGCGTTTCGCTCCGACCTGCGCGACCCGAAGGGCTACGTGATGAGCGACTCGCAGATACTCGAGCGCGGCGCGGAAGCGGTCGACAACGGCTGCACGGAGATGCACATCGTCGGCGGCCTGCATCATCAGAAAAAATACGACTGGCACGTCAACGTCATCCGCCTCCTGCACGAGGCGTACCCCGAGCTGCACTTGAAGGCCTGGACGCCCGTCGAAATCGACTGGTTCTGCCGCCTCGCCAATAAGCCGGTGCGCGACGTGCTCGAAGACATGATCGAGGCCGGCCTTGGCAGCCTGCCCGGCGGCGGGGCCGAGATCTTCCACCCCGAGGTACGCAATCAGATCTGCGAGCACAAGGCCGACGCCCGGCGCTGGTTCGAGGTTCACCGCACGGCCCACGAGCTCGGCCTGCGCTCGAACTGCACGATGCTCTACGGACATATCGAGCAGCCGTACCACCGCATCGACCACCTCATTCGCCTGCGCGAATTGCAGGACGAGACCGGCGGCTTCCAGACGTTTATCCCGCTGGCCTTCCACCCCGATCACACGGGCCTGGCGCACATCAAGAAGCCCTCCAGCCTGGTCGACTTGCGAGTGATGGCGATCAGCCGGCTGATGCTCGACAACGTGCCTCACATCAAAGCGTATTGGATCATGCTCGGCATCGGCACCGCCCAGGTGGCCCTCTCCTACGGCGCGGACGACATCGACGGCACGGTGCGGCACGAGCTGATCTACCACGACGCCGGCGCCACGACCCCGGAAATCCTCTCGGTGGACGAGATTCGCCGGCTGATCGTCGAGGCCGGCCGGCAGCCGGTCGAACGCGACACGCTTTATCGCCGCGTCGATCGCGATGGCTCGCGGTGGCAAGCGGGCGAGCAGATTACGGCGGGCGTTTGATTCCGCGCCAGTTACTGCGACTTGTACTGCGACTTGCGAGCTCGCGGCAATACCCCAAGCAGCGCCGCGATACCAGCCATTACTACTGCGGTCGGCTCGGGTATCGATGGCCGCTCTTTGAGCGTGAACACCGTGAGCGGATCGGCGGTGGTGCCGCTGCCGACCGCCACATCGATGATCAAATCGCCGCCGTTGGGGCCGCCGCCCGGGTTCCACACGCCGCCGATGGGCACGACGCCGCCACGCAAGTCGAGTGTTGTGCCGTCCGCACCAAAGTTTTGAATCGAGAAGGGCGACGTATCGAAGCCCATTCCGCCGGCCGAGGCATCCGTATCAGCCACGTTGAAGACCGCGTCGTCGCCCTCCATCAATTGCATATGGAAGTCTGTCCATCGCGTTCCCGTGCTGTTGGTGATGGTTTCCTCGACGATGACAATGCGCGGCACCGCATTTACCTGCGTTTGCATGAAGGTGATCGGAATGGGCGGGAATATGTTGCCGAAACCAGGATCTTGAATGAATTCGGCGTGCTTCTCGATGAACACGGCGTCGGGCGACTCGGAGTCGACGAGGATGTTAACGTAGGGATCGAGAGAAGCGGCCCAGGTCGCCTTCCACCCGGAAGTACCCAAGGTCACCGTGCCTGCAAGAGCGGGCGCCGTCCGCCCCAGGGAAAGCGCCGATAGCGCGATCAGCAACGAAACATAACGAGTATGTCGTGTCATTAAGTCTTATCCTTTCAGCGCGCCGACTCTGCGCTTCAACTGTGCAAGACTGTCAAGCTCGGCGGGCCATCAACGAAGATTCGCGTCTCGCCCTGAAAGCGTTAACGCGAAGTCAGTCGATAAGCGGCGGGAAGCGACGCACCGGTAGAAGATTCCAGGCCGGTCGACGACGAAGTGCCCTGGAAAAGGGCCGATCGACGGGGGATCGTTCTACGCAAAGAGACGCGGCAGACGGAAGTGGAGTCAACAGCGGCTCTTGAATGTCTGGCATTCGGCATGGCGACGTTGCTTCGCCCGGGCCGAGCTGACAATCATGAGCTTACTCCGACTTAAACCGCCAACAGAAAGAGGTTCCGAATCGGCAAAATTTCATGCCGCGAACCTTGTTGATACACCCGGCGGGAGCGGGTGTCAATTAGTTTCTTAGGCGCATCGGGCGATTTCGCCTTCCAAAGCAGCCGGCAGAACACCAAGTTCGGGAACACTGCAACAGGGCGATTTTTCAGCCCGACAGACGGGAGAGACGATCCCGGTAAACGCCCCGTCAAGCTGTCCGCGCCGGACGAATCCAAGGCGACACGATTAGCAGCCCCAGGCACACTAGCAATCCGCTGGCCGGCTCCGGAACGGTCGGCCACTCTTTCAGCGTAAAGACCGTGAACGGGTCATTCACGGTGCCAGCGCCAGTGATGGTGTCGATGAAAAGCTCGCCGTCGGCAGCCCCGCTGCCAGGGAACCAGACGGTGCCGTCCGGCACCACGCCGCCGCGAAGGTTGTAGGTCGTGTAGGGCGGGTTCGGCCCGGGACCAAAACTCTGCACCGTGAAGGGGGCAATGCTGAAACCGTTGCCGCCGGCGGAGGCGTTCGTATCGGCCGCGTTGAACATCGCATCGCCGCTGTCCACCAGCTGCATGTGGAAGTCGAGCCAATCGTGGCCCGTGTTATTCGTGATGATTTCGTCGTTGATCACGATGCGTGATACGGCATTGGCATCGGTTTGCGTGAACGTGATGGCGATCGGCGGAAACAGCCCACCGAAGCCCGGACCCTGAATGAATTCGGCGGCCTTCTGGATAATCACCGCATCCTCAGACGGCACCACGGCATCGACGATGATGTCGACGTAAGGGTCGAGAGAGGAATCCCAACTCGCTTGCCAGCCGGAGCTACCGAGCTGTACGGTGCCCGCTACGCCGGAAGAGGCACAGCTCAGGGCCAACATGATGGCAATCGATGCAACAAATCCATATGTCCAGAAGAGAGCGCGATCCGAGCGCAGAAATGCGGTCAATCTCGTTGTGAAATTCATTACACCCTACCTACTCCGCTAAAACGGCAACCTCCCGAAAGCCCCTACGAATCCTCAGTGTACCCCCCAAACGACGTTTGGCAATGCTTTTTCTAAAAAATCAAAAATAAGCTCGAAAACTTTGCCGCAACCGACCCTTCGCCTAGGCCAATGTCGTTCCATAAGTGTTTTCTATTTAATGACTTACAGAAATTTTCGGTCAACCAGAGCGTTCACAGGATGTTACCCCACATCTCCTAACTCCAAGGCATCGCCGTACCGAACCAGCATTTGCCGCCGCAGCCGGGCATGCTCCGGGCTTTTCAGGCCCGGATCGGCCGCAAATAGAGCCTGGGCCTCGCGGCGAGCCTCTTCCAAAAGGACTCCATCGCGGCGGAGATCGGCGATTCGAAGCGGAGGAAGACCGTGCTGCTGCGTGCCGAACAGGTCACCTGGGCCGCGAAGCTGGAAGTCCTTTTCAGCCAGCTCGAAGCCGTCGGACAGAGCCGCGAACAGCTGGAGCCGCTCGCGGGCCGGTTCCGACAGCCCCTCGCTCATCAGAATGCCGCAGAACCCGGCGAATGTGCCTCGGCCCACGCGGCCACGCAGTTGATGGAGCTGAGCAAGTCCGAATCGCTCGGGCGAATCGATCACCATCACGCACGCATTGGGCACATCGACTCCGACTTCGATAACGCTCGTCGATACCAGCACGTGCGACTTGCCGGCGCGGAAGTCGGCCATCGCCTGTTCCTTCTCAGCCGGCGACATACGGCCGTGGAGGATGCCGACGCGAAAAGCCGCCAGTTCGCCGTTGGTGAGTCGTTCGAACGCCTCGGCCACGCTGGCGGCCGCCACATTTTGCGATTCGTCGACCAGCGGCGCGACGACGTACGCCTGCCGGCCGGCACGCAGCTTGTCGCGCACGAAGCTCCACCAGCGGGCCTGCTCGGCCGGTTCCACGACGTAGGTCCGCACCTCCTGCCGGCCCGGCGGCATCTCGCGCAGCGTCGTGACATCCAGGTCGCCGAAGAGCGTCATGCCGATCGTGCGCGGGATGGGCGTGGCCGTCATGACGAGGTAGTGCGGAGACAGCTTCCCCTGACGCAACGCCGCCCTTTGCCGCACGCCGAACTTATGCTGCTCATCGATCACCACGAGACCGAGCTTAGCGAACTGCACGTCTTGCTGCACCACCGCGTGCGTGCCGATCACCAGATCGATATTGCCTGCCGCGATCTCGGCTAAAGCCGTTTCGCGCTGCTTGGCAGTCAGCCCGCCCACCAAGAGCGCATATCGCACGCGGCTGGCGCGAAGCAGTCCGGCGAGCGTCTCGGCGTGCTGCCTCGCCAGGATCTCGGTCGGCGCCATGAGCGCCGCCTGGTACCCGCGTGCGACGCATAGCAACATCGCGTACACGGCGACCACTGTCTTGCCGCTTCCCACGTCGCCCTGCAACAGCCGGTTCATCGGCGTTTCGCGAGCCACGTCGGCCGCCACCTCCGCGACGGCCTGCCGTTGACCGTCAGTCCATTCGAACGGAAACAACCGTTCGATCCGCGCGTTCACGTCGGCGCCAGGCGCCAGCGAGGGCGCGCGAAAGCCGACCTGTTGCTGCCACCGCCGGGCGACCACTGCCAGCTGCAGCACGAACAATTCCTGAAATACGAACCGCCGCCGGGCTCGCTCCAACTGGTCGGCATCCCGCGGCGAATGGATCGCCGGCAGCGCTTCGGCCAGCCGCATCAAGTCGTATTGCCGCAACAAGTCCTCCGGAAAAACCTCCTCGAGAACCGGGCCGAACTTTTCGACCGCGGCGGCCACGATCCGCCGCGTCTGAAATTGCGTGAGGCCCTCGGTGAGCGGATAGAGGGGCAACAGGCCCATCTCGGGCTCATCATCCGGACCATCCAGCCAGGTAACGCGCGGGTGGGCCATTTCCCAGCGCCCGCCCCGCAGCCGTGGCTTGGCCGATAGCAGCACGTGCTGGCCGGCGCGAAACTTTTCGCGCATGAACGGCTGGTTGAACCAGATGGCCCGCAAGTATTGGTACTCCCTCTCCCCTTGGGAGAGGGCCGGGGTGAGGGATCGAACGAGAACGCCTACCGTGCTCTTGCCGAATCCGCTGCTGCGGGCGTCGACCTCGACCACTTCGCCGCGGACGGTCTGCACCCGCTCTTCGTCCAAATCGGCGATGTCGCGCCGATCGGAAAGGTCCTGGTAATCGCGGGGGAACAGAAAAATGAGATCGCCGGCCGTGCGCACCTCAAGCCGAGCCAGCAACTGGGCCTGCTGCGGCCCCGCGCCGACGACGAATTCCACGGGCGTCGCCAAAACCTCGGCCGGCGTCGGCTGCCGTCGCGAGGCAACTGCCGGATCGGCGTTCTGCGAAGTGCCACTCATGCCGCCATTGTACGGCGGGCGGCGGCCCAATGTAGGGTGGGTCGAGTCGGCGAG
>CAZHIV010000226.1:0-8208 GCA_964532675.1 uncultured Planctomycetaceae bacterium | reverse complement strand
TGCCGGCGCGGAAATGGTACGTTCCGCCGCCAGAGTCGACCGCGCCCGATCTATCGGTGCGCTTTCACGATTGGGTCGCCGGCAACGCCGCGGGCCCCGCCTCCGGGCCGCAGACGCAAATGGCGCAAAATCTCGTCCTTTCCTGGCTCGCCGGCGGCCGCATCATGGAGCTGAAAACCGTCCAGGTGAACGACGACCTGAAAATCTCCCGGCCCTGCATCGACGCGGCGAACATCGGCTACAACGTCGAATGGTCGCAGGAGCTGCGCGTCGCCGATTCGCTCGATCAATACGTCGCGGGTGCGATGCTCATCCACATGCTGCGGCACGCGCCGCACGTTTTTGGCAACCCGTTTGGCGCCGCGCCCCTGGCCGGCACCAGCGGCGAACCCGTGTACGACATGTCGATCGGCTACGACCTGGCCGGCATTCAAACGCCGAAAGTCGTCGATTTCATTCGCGGCATGATCGATGCCCGCGAAAGCGTCGAGCGGCTGCGGAACGAGATTCCCCGCTGGCTCGCTCCGCTGCGCGAGCTGGACTATCCTACGGCCCTGAGCCGCAGCATCACGCTTTCGACGTTCCACGGCTGCCCGGCCGGCGAGATCGAGCGGATTTGCGAGTTCCTGCTCACCGAGCTCGACGTGCACGTGATCGTCAAGATGAATCCGCCGATGCTCGGCCGAGAGCGGCTCGAGCACCTGCTGCACGACGTGATGGGCTACCGAGAAATACATGTTAACGAAAAGGCATACACCTCCGGTCTGCAGTTCGACGAGTCGCTGGAGATCTGCGGCCGGCTGACGCGGCTGGCGGCGTCGCGCGGCTTGCGGTTCGGGGCGAAGTTCTCCAACACGCTGGAGGTGAAGAACCATCGCGACTTCTTTCAGCCGAGTGAAAAGATCATGTACCTCTCCGGCGCGCCGCTGCACGTGATCACGCTCACGCTGGCCGGCGAGTTTCGCCAGGCGATGGGCGCGGAGTTTCCCATCTCGTTCTCGGCCGGCGTCGACCGCAAGAATTTCGCGAACCTCGTGGCCTGCGGATTCGTGCCGATTACTACCTGCACCGACCTGTTGAAGACGGGCGGATACGGCCGCCTGCCGCCCTACTTGCACGAGCTGAGCCGGCAGATGCAGCAGATCGGCGCCCGCACGGTCGACGACTTTATCCTCGACTGCCGCGGCCAGCGCGAGGCGGCCGGCGGCGACCCCGTTCGGGCCGGCTTCCTGAATACGCCGCTCGTCGTGGCCGAAACGCAGGCCGACCCCCGCTATCGGGCCGCGCAGAACCAGGGCGTGCCCAAGAAGATCGATTCGCACCTGGTGACGTTCGATTGCATCACGTGCGACAAGTGCATCCCGGTCTGCCCGAACGACGCGAACTTTTCGTACCACACCGGCGCGCTAGCGCTCACGTACCGCGACATCGAAGTGCGGCCCGACGGCAGTGTGGCCGCCGTGGGCGAAGAGCGGGAGTTTAAGCTGGAAAAGGCCGACCAGATCGCCAACTTCGCCGACTACTGCAACCACTGCGGCAACTGCGATACGTTCTGCCCGGAATACGACGGCCCGTACCTCAAAAAGCCGAATTTCTACGGCAGCCGCCAGGCGTTCGAAGCCGGCGCGCCGCACGACGGTTTCCTGTTGGAGCGCTCACCGACGGGCCTGGCGCTGGATTGCCGCGTCCAAGGCCGCTGCTATCGATTGGAGGAACTGCCGGGCAGCGGGTTTCGCTATGACGACGGCATGGTGGCCGTGGACATGGATGCCGAGGGAAATATGAGATTGGCCCCGTCGGCCGCGCCGCCGCACACGGCACATGTCGTCGACGTGGGCCGGTTTCACGCGATCGCCACGCTGCTCCGCGGGGTCATCGATCCGACTCGCGTCCATGCGGTCAACGCGCCGCTCTTGTCGGCCCAGGAGCGCTGATTCCGCCTATTCGCTACTCGTTGTGCCGGGCCAATTCCTGAAATTCGTGCGCCGTTTTGCGCCAAAGCTGTTCCAGCTCATTCACGCGCTCGCGATCCTCGCCGGCCAGGTCGTGGTTCTCGGTGCGGTCGTGGGCCAGATCGTAGAGCTCCCACGGACCGTCGCGGTCGGCGACCAGCTTCCAATCGCCCACTCGGATCGCGCGGTTCCCCTGGTGGAGCCACCAGAGAAAGTCGCGGTCGATATCGACATCCTTCTCGAACGTCGTCGCCAGGCTGCGGCCCGGATTGGGCGGCACCGGTTGCGCACGAAACTCCATGGGCCAGGAGCCGCCGGTCAGTTCGAGGATCGTCGGGGCCAGGTCGATGACGTGCCCAACGGCACGGCGCACTTCGCCGCGGGAAGCAATTCCCGCCGGCCAATGGACGATCATTGGCGTGGCGATGCCGCCTTCGTGAACCCACGATTTGTGCCTGCGGAACGGCGTGTTGGCGGCGCTCGACCAGCCGGGGCCAAGGCAGAGGAAGGTATCGGCCGAGCCGGGCGGCGCGTTCGCCTCGTGGCCGTCGCCGCGGACCAGGATTTCCGCGCTGGCGCCGTTATCGGAAAGAAAGACGACCAAGGTGTTTTCCAGCGCCCCCATGTCGCGGAGCTGGGCGAGGAGCCGGCCGACTTCCCGGTCCATGCGGTCGACCATCGCCGCATGAACGGCCATCTTCGCGGCCTGAAACGCCTGCTGCTCGGCGGTGAGCTGGTTCCACGACAGCTCGCGATACACTTCTCCGGGGCCAAGGATTTCGTGCGTTCGTGCGAAGGCATTCGGCGGGCCGATCTCCGATTCCAGCGCCGAAAGCTCGCCCGGCAGGCCGAGCAGCCGCTCGATGCGTTGCCACCGCTCGTGCCGCACGGCGTCCCAGCCCTCGCGGTAGCGATCGGTATACCGGGCGATGTCCTCGGCCAACGCATGCAACGGGAAGTGAGGAGAGGTAAACGCCACGTACTGAAAGAACGGCGCGTCGGCGTGCTTCTCGGCGTGCTCGCGTAGGAATTCCACGGCGTGCTCGGCGATTGCCGTAGAGGCATAGTAACCGCTGTCGTGATCTACCGGCGCGAGCGGCTTGTCGTCGAGCGTATGTTCTTGCGGCGAGAAGAAGCGATTGTGATCGTTGAGGGAGTAGGAGCGGTCGAAGCCGCCTTCCACCGGGCCGCCGTCGAGGTGCCACTTGCCGGAGTGGTACGACCGGTAGCCGAGCGCGTGGAGATATTCCGGCAGCAGCCGCGCCCAGGGCGGCCGTTTGCGGCTGCCGCTGCCGGGCGATCCGGGCAGCGCGTCGAAGCCGACCTGCTGGGCGTAGTAACCGGTGAGCAATGCGGCCCGAGTGGGCCAGCAGCGGGCCGTGTTGTAGAACTGCGTGTAGCGCAGTCCGCCTGCGGCCAGCGCGTCGAGGTTCGGCGTGGCGATCTCCGCGCCGTAGCAGCCGAGGTCGGAGAAGCCGAGGTCGTCGGCCAGGATCACGAGGAAATTGGGCGGCGCCGGTTCGGCCGCTAGCGCCTTCGCCGCGGTCAGGCCGATCAGGCACGCCGCCAGAATGGTAATGCGCATCGGATCGAGCGCCGCCGCTCGCGGCTTACCGCGAAGCCGCAAGCGGCGACAAGAGGCGATTTCTCCGGTCACGCGGCGTGGCCTTCGAGATTGTCGACCTGCTTCTTCTTGAGGACCTTGCCGCTCTTACCCTCGACCAGCACGGCCATGATCTTGCCGTCGGCCAGCACGTGCACTTCCACGTTGACCCCCTCGGCGTCGTCGACGCGCTGCACCGTGGCGTGAACGGCCTTGCCCTTGGTGTCCTTCTCGGCGACCTCGGCCGCTTTGGCGAGCGTCATTTTGCTCTTCTCCAGCTCGCTGCCAAAGTACTTGGCGTCCGTCAAGCACGTCCCGCAATGCGCGTAGGCCGTGCGGATTCCAACGACCAGCACCGCGAGAGCGAGAACGCACACAATCCCGGCTAAGAAACTCTTTTTCGACATCGCTTGTGACCTCCGCGACGCAGCCGGCTCGCAGGAGCGCCGCGTCGCAATATAGGAAGAAACCGTCCAGGCTCGAACCGAACGCACCACCACGTGCGCCGCGTCGACACGGTGCCGACAACAAGTAGTCTTAGCACTCCCACGATGGCCGTCAAGAAGCGAAAGATTTGTGAGCCGGCGAACGGCGCTGGTATTCCGGGCGACGTAGACTTTAGCATGGTCGCCGCCGCGAACGACGCTGATTATGATGGGGTTATCGCGGCATGGCATTTGCTAAAAAACTCCGTCGCGCCGAGACGTGCAACGCGATCCTCCGAAAATGGCCATTTCTGAATCCAAAGCCGGCGATCCGCCCTGGGAGCTCAACAGCCAGAGCCTGGCTTTCGTCGAGCGTTTGTTCGCCGATTATGCTGCCGATCCAGCCTCGGTGCCGGGCGACTGGCGGCAGTATTTCGCCGCGTTGTCGAACGGCGAGCTACCTGCCGCGACACTTGGCGTGCCGCCGAAGCAGGCGGGCGATCGTTCGTCAGACCATCGGGCCGGCGCCGGCGTGGACGGCTTCCCGCTGCCGGCCGACCGCGAAATGGCCGTGCGTCAAGAGCGGGTCGACCAACTGATTCGCAACCACCGGGTCCGCGGACACAATGCGGCCAATCTCGACCCGCTCGATCGCCCCCGTCCCCAGCCGCCCGAGCTGGACCCGGGTTTCTACGGCTTCACCGAGGCCGATTACGATCGCGTGTTCGTGACGCGCTCCGCGCGCGGCGCCAAGCCGCGGACGCTGCGCGAGATTCTCAAATGGCTGCGCCGCACGTACTGCCGGACGATCGGCGTGCAGTACATGCACATCGACGACCTGGTCGTCCGCGAGTGGCTGCAGGAACGCATGGAGGAGACCGAAAACCGCATCCAGCTCAGCCGCGACGAGCAGTTGCGAATTCTCGAGCGGCTCACCGCCGCGACCGTGTTCGAAACCTTCCTGGAGACGAAGTTCACGGGCGCCAAAAGCTTCTCGCTGGCCGGGGCCGAGAGCCTCATTCCGCTGCTCGACCTGTCGATCGAAAAGGCCGGCGCCGACGGCGTCGAGGAGATCGTGCTGGCCATGGCGCATCGCGGCCGGCTGAATGTGCTGGCCAACGTCATCGGCAAGCAGCCCCGCGAGATTTTTCGCGAGTTCCAGGACCTGCAGTCGCCCGGCCGCACCGGACCGGGCGATGTCAAGTATCACCTGGGCTATTCCAGCGACTGGACCACGGCCGAAGGCCGGAAGGTGCACCTGTCGCTGAGCTTCAACCCGAGCCATTTGGAGTTCGTCAATCCGGTGGCATTGGGCCGCATGCGCGCCAAGCAGGACCGCTACGGCGACGCGCAGCGCCGCCGCGGGCTGGTGATCTTGATCCACGGCGATGCCGCGTTCATCGGCGAAGGCGTCGTGCAGGAGACGCTCAACTTGAGCCAGTTGGCCGGCTATCGCATCGGCGGAACGCTCCACGTCGTGGTCAACAATCAAATCGGCTTCACCACGCTGCCCGAGGAAGCCCAGTCGAGCGTGTATTGCACCGACGTGGCCAAGATGCTGCAGATTCCTATCTTCCACGTCAACGGCGAGGACCCGGAGGCCGTGGCCCAGGTGGTGCACCTGGCACTCGATTTTCGGAACGAGTTTCAGCGAGACGTCGTCATCGACATGTTTTGCTACCGCTCGCGGGGTCACAACGAGGGGGACGAACCCTCCTACACCCAGCCGCTGCTGTACAAAGCGATCGCCAAGGAGCGGACCGTCCGCAGCGGATATCTGGATCGGCTGCTGCAGCTCCAGGGAATCACGCGCGAGGAGGCGGATGAAATCGAGGCCAAAGCGCGCGCCAGCTTGGAGAAGGAGTTCAAGGTCGCCCGGGATCGCGACTACCAACTTTCGAACCCGACGTCGACGGGTATCTGGGCTGGGTTTCATGGCGGGCCGGCGAGCGAGGCCGCGGACGTGGACACGGGCGTCGCCGGCGAGCGGCTGAGCGAGCTGCTGGATCGCCAAGCGCACTTTCCCTCCGATTTTCATCTGCATCCAAAGTTGAAGCGGGCCGTCGAGCGGCGGCGCGAAATGGCCGCGGGCAAGCGGCCCTTCGACTGGTCGGCGGCCGAAGCGGTGGCGCTGGCCTCGCTCGCCGCCGAGGGTTTTCGCGTCCGCATCAGCGGGCAGGACACGGCCCGCGGCACGTTCAGCCAGCGTCACGCCGTATTGCACGACGTCAAGAACGGCCAGACATACATGCCGCTCTGCCACGTGGCCGACGAGCAGGCGCCCGTGGAGATCATCAACAGCCCGCTTTCCGAAGCGGGCGTGATGGGATTCGAATACGGCTACAGCCTCGATTGCCCCGACGGGCTCGTGGCGTGGGAGGCCCAGTTCGGCGACTTCGTGAACGCGGGCCAGGTCGTCGTCGATCAATTCATCGCCAGCGCCGAGGCGAAGTGGCAGCGGCTAAGCGGTTTGGTGCTGCTGCTGCCCCACGGCTTCGAGGGACAGGGCCCCGAGCACTCCAGCGCCCGGCTGGAGCGGTTCCTCGCGCTTGCGGCGGCCGACAATATCCAGGTGGTGTGTCCCAGCACGCCGGCGCAATATTTCCACTGCCTGCGGCGGCAAGTGCTGCGGCGTTGGCGGAAGCCGCTCGTGGTAATGACGCCCAAAGGGCTGCTGCGGCACCGCGACTGCGTGTCGACGATGGAGGAGCTGGCCGAGGGGCGATTTGGCCCCGTCCTCGAGGACCCCCAAGCGACAAAAGATGCGAAGCGCGACGGCCGGGTGTTGTTGTGCTCCGGCAAGGTGTACTACGAGCTGCAGGAGCAGCGGCGGGTAACCGAGAACTCCGTCGCCGCCATCCTTCGCGTCGAGCAATTCTATCCGCTGCCCGTCGACGAGCTGCAGGCGGCCGTCGCGCAATTCTCCGGCAGTCGACCGATCGTCTGGGTGCAGGAAGAGCCGGAAAACATGGGCGCGTGGCGCTACATGCAATCGAACTGGCCAAAGCACTTTGACGATCGGCCGCTGCAGTGCATTTCGCGACCGGCCTCCGCCAGTCCGGCAACCGGCTCCAAAACGGCCCACGAACGAGAGCAGCGGCAGCTAATTGAACTCGCTGTGAGTGACAAATCCTGATTGCTCACGCCAAGCGTGCGGACGATTGATTTTTTTAACCACAAAGGACACGAAGAACACAAAGAAGACATACGTTCGGCATTAAACTTTGTGCCCTTCGTGTCCTTCGTGGTTAAAAGTATCGTCCGTTGCCTGCGGCTAGTTAAGAGAGTTGGTGCTTGCGATGTCTATTGATCTGAAAGTGCCCGAGGTCGGCGAGTCGGTTACCGAGGTGTACATCGGGAAGTGGTACAAATCGGAGGGCGACGAGGTCGAGCAGGACGAGCAAGTCGTCGAGCTGGAGTCGGAGAAGGCGACCGTCGACGTGCGGGCGCCCGCGGCGGGCGTGCTCGCGAAGATCCTCAAGAACACCGGCGACGCGGCCGACGTGGGCGAGGTGATCGGCCGGATCGAGGAGAACGGCGCACCGAAGGCGCCGGAAAAAGCCAAGGCAGAGCCCGAACGTGAGTCGAAACCGAAGTCCGACGACCAATCTCGCGCCGGCGACGAAAAGACGCCGGCCCCGACGAGACGCGAGGAACCGAAAGCCAGAAAACCGGCGGAAGAGGAGCCCGAAGAGAAGGCCCCTAAAAAAGACGACGAAGCGAAAGACGCGGAGCCGGCCGAGGAAGAGCCGAAAGCACGACCGAAAAAAGCTGAAAAAGAAACTGAGCCGCGGGCCGAGCCCTCGCGCGGCGAAGATCGCGTGCCGATGACTCCAGTGCGGCGCCGGATCGCCGCACGCCTGGTCGAAGCGCAACAACAAGCCGCCCTGCTCACGACGTTCAATGAAATCGACATGACGGCCGTCAAGGAGCTGCGCGCCCAGTTCGGCGAGTCGTTCGAGCGCCGCCACGGCATCCGGCTCGGTTTCATGTCGTTTTTCGTCAAGGCGGCGATCGGCGCGCTCGAGCAACTGCCGCAGATCAACGCGATGATCGACGAGGATGAGATCGTCTATCGCCGCTACTACGACATCGGGGTGGCCATCAGCACCGATAGAGGGCTCGTCGTGCCCGTGCTGCGCGACGCCGACCGGATGAGCTTTGCGGGAGTCGAGCAGGCGATTCGAGACTACGCGAAGCGTGCCGGTGACGGCACGCTCACGCTCGA
>CAZHIV010000225.1:0-2874 GCA_964532675.1 uncultured Planctomycetaceae bacterium | reverse complement strand
GAACGAAAACGGCACCGCCACTGTGGCGCTGGGAAACGTGGAGGCGATCCTTCCTCGTAGCGAGCAAATCCCCGGCGAGTCCCACCACGCCAACGAGCGAGTGCGGGCGGTTGTGTTTGAGGTTCGCAAGCGCGGCCCGCGGGTGCAGGTGGTGCTCAGCCGCACGCGAGGATCGTTGGTGCAGCGATTGTTCGAGCAGGAAATCCCGGAAATCGCCGAGGGAATTATTACCTTTCGGGCCATTGCCCGCGAGCCGGGCTATCGCAGCAAAGTGGCCGTGAGCAGCACCGATCAGCGGATCGACTGCGTCGGGGCGTGCGTCGGCGTGCGGGGAAACCGCATCAAGAATATCGTCGACGAGCTGGCCGGCGAGCGGATCGACATCGTCCGCTGGGACGAAAACCTCGAAGTGCTGATTCCCAACGCCCTGCAGCCGGCCGAGGTCGAGCAGGTGATTCTCTGCAAGATGCTGGGCCGGGCCATCGTGCTCGTGCGCGAGGATCAGCTCTCGCTGGCCATCGGCCGTCGCGGGCAGAACGTGCGGCTGGCCAGCAAGCTCTCCGGCTGGGACATCGAGATCATGACCCAAGACGAGCTGGCTCAGGCCATCGAGCGCGCGGTGAGCGGCTTCAGCTCGCTCCAGGGTGTGGAAGTCGAATTGGCCGAACGGCTCGTCGAGGAAGGCTTCTTGAGCTACGACGACCTGTCGATCATCGAGCCGGACGCTCTCATGGCAATGGGCAACCTGGACGAAGAGACGACCAACATGATTGTCGAGCAGGCCGAGGAACGCGCCGAGCAGGCGGAAGTCGCCGCCGCCGAAGCCCGGCGTCAGAAACGCGATCAGGAACGGCTGGCTGAAATGGCGGCCGAAGCCGGCATGAAGCTGTCGCCCGAGGGCGAAGAGGCGGAAGCCGAAGCAGCTTCCGCGGCCGACGAAGCATCGCTTCCGGTGCGCGATGAGGAAGCTCAAGCGGCCGGCGAGGAAGAAGATGAATTGACGCGCTCCGAACGCGGCGAGGCAGGCACGGAACTGCCGGATTCGGGCGAGGCGGCCGTTGCGGAGAGCGACGGATCCGCGGAGCCTGAAGAAGCACAGGAGGATCCGGCCCACGAGCGAACGGAGAGCGCCACGTAGGTCCGGCGAGCCGAGCCGGAATTGAACATGGAAAAAGTGCCGCTCGGCTCGCGGCACCTACCAATGCGGAGACGTGCATCATGGTTAGGTAATTGACTCGTGAATGAAACGGAGATGACTCTTGGCGGTACGCATTTATGCATTAGCGAAAGAGCTAAAGCTTGACAGCAAGGACTTGGTCGACATTTGCACGAAGGCCGGTGTCCCGGGGAAAGGGTCCGCGCTGGCAAGCCTGACCGAGGACGAAGCCGAGAAGGTGACGCAGTTCCTCAAGGGCGGCGGCGGCGCGAAGCCGAAGCCGTCGAAAGCGGCGCCGCCGATGCCGCAGCGGCCCTCTGAGGCCGCGCGCGTCGGGAAGAAGTTGCCCGTGATTGTCACGAGTAAGCCCAGCCCCCTGCGACCGACGCCGTCGGAGCCGTCCGAAGAGCCCGACCTTGACGAGACCACGCTGGCCGCCACCTCGACGGCCACGGAAACCGCCGTCGCCGTGGAAACCGCTCGTCGCCCCGGCCCGTTGGCGGGCGCCATGGGCCGCGAGAAATACGTGGGACCCGGCACGGCCACGGGGAAAGTCCCCGTCGTCGGCAGGGAAACCAAACCGGGCGATCGCAAGAAGGGCGACGGCCCGGCGAGCGGCGAGCGGGCACGTCCGGCGGTCAAGTTCGCGCCGCTGCCCAAGACGTCGCAGTCTCGCGAGGCGCCGGCCTCCAACGAGCCGCCTGCACAAAAGCCCGATCTGCGGTTGCCCGCCGACGTGCTCGGGGCCGGCAAGCAAGGCGCCAAGCCGCTGGCTGCCCATCTTCGCCGCCACGAGCGCACGCTGGAAGAGGAGAAGAAGCAGCGCGTTTTGAAGCCTCGCGTTCCCGGTACACCGCCACCCGCCCAGGAGGAACCGGATAGCCGGGCGGGCCGCGGCCGGCACCGCCGCGGTCCAAAAACGCCGGGGGAAGAGGACCGACCCCTGCTTGGTGGCCGTGAGCAACGACAGCTCGCCCGCCGTCGGCATGCACCTGGCGACGGCGAGGATCGCCCGCATCGCTCGCTGGCTCGCCGGCAACGCCGTGTGAGCACCGGCGCCAGCACGGCCGCGCCGCGCAAAGAGCGCGTGACGGTGCAACTTCCGTGCACGGTCAGCGAATTGTCCGAGGCGGCCGGCGTGCAAGCCGCGGAGATCCTGCGCATTCTCATGAACGAAGGCGTGATCGCCAACAAGATGGCAATCATGGATCCCGAAATGACCGAGCTGGTTGCCACGGAGCTCGGCATTAACGTCGAGCTCAAGCAGGCGGTCAGCTTGGAGGACGAGATGCTCGCCGAGCTCGAGCAACAGGAAGAAGATTCCTCTCAGCTTGTCGAGCGGCCGGCCGTGATCACCTTCCTGGGGCACGTCGACCACGGCAAGACCTCGCTCTTGGACCGCATCATCGGCATCGACGTGGTCAGCGGCGAAAGCGGCGGCATCACCCAGCACATCCGCGCGTACACCATCGAAAAGGACGGGCGGCAAATCTCGTTCGTCGATACGCCCGGCCACGAAGCGTTTCCCGAGATGCGGGCCCGCGGGGCGAACGTGACGGACATCGCCGTGCTGGTCGTCGCGGCCGACGACGGCGTCATGCCGCAGACCGAAGAGGCGATCAGCCATGCCAAGGCGGCCAAGGTGCCGATTGTCGTGGCGCTCAACAAGATCGATCTCCCCGGCGTGGATGTGCCGCGGATCATGCAGCAATTGGCCG
>CAZHIV010000224.1:0-5694 GCA_964532675.1 uncultured Planctomycetaceae bacterium | reverse complement strand
ATCGGCGCGGGATTCGTGTCGCTCCAGGCCTTGCCAGCGCTGCGGAGCAGCTTCTCCCATCCGCGCTGCTGATGGCGGGCCGCCGTCGAGGCCAGCCAGTGAAAGCAGGCCTTGTCGAGGTCGATGACCCACAGCCGGCCCTGGGGGCAGATAATGAAGTTGAACGTGTTGGCGTCGGCCAGGCTGGCGCCGACTTGCTCGAGCCGCTGCCACAAATCGCGAAGCTGCTGCCAGAGGTAGTCGGCGATGAATCGCGAGTCTTTGGCCTCGTGCGAGAAATAGGAGCGCAGCGTGCGCCCTTCCACGTAGGGATACATGAGGAACGAATCGCGCCGCAGCTTGCCCCAGCGGTTCTCGACGCACGCCACGGGGCGGGGCGTGGCAATGCCGGCATCCGCCAGCTTGTGGGTCGCCGACCACGTAGACCACGCCCGCGACGGCAGGATCAATTGTTTCGCCTTATGCCACCAGGTGGGACGATAGTGCTTCAGCACGTAGCGTTGCGATGCCCACCTCAGGCTGACGGTCCACCGCATGCCGGTGCGCTGCAGCGTCTCGCCCTTTTCCAGCAGCGATTCGGGGTCGGTCCACAGGCGCTCGATCAAATCGGCCGGCAGGGCGGCGCTTAAGTGGGCGACGCGGGTCAGCGAGCGACGGCAACCGATGGACAACGGGGGCGAGGGAAGGATGTCGCTGCTCATGGGTAGGCCTTGGCGGTGAGACGAGGCGGCGTATCGGGTATCGGTATCATCGCAAAAAGTGGCCGTCGCCTTGAGGCCAATTCGGCCGGTTGCTGCGCTTGCAGGCACCGCCTAAGATTACGCGGTTGAACTTCCCGCACCGCTGCTATCGAGAGTGAACCGAGGAGTCGTGGCCCGTGCTATCGTTTGCAGAACTGCTAGTGCCGCCGCTTGCGGCCGGCACAGCCTTGGAGGTGCCGACGTTCTATTGGCTCGTTTTCTGTGCCGGCACGGTTGCGCTGCTGGTGCTCGACATGTCGGTGTTTCACCGGCACGCGCACGATCCGACGCTCCGCGAATCGGCCGGGTGGACCGCCTTTTGGATCGCCCTGGCGCTGGTCTTCAACGGCTTCGTGTGGTGGTGGGCGGGACGCGAGCACGGGATGGAGTTCTTCATCGGCTACCTGGTGGAGAAGTCGCTCTCGATGGACAACGTGTTCGTATTCTTGGTGATCTTTTCCTACTTCGGCGTGCCGTTGAAGTATCAGTACCGGGTGCTGTTCTGGGGGATTTTCGGCGCGATCGTCATGCGGTTGGTGTTCATCCTTTTGGCCGCCCAGTTGCTGGCCCGGTTCGAATGGATCTTCTACGTCTTCGGCGCGTTTTTGATTTACACGGGAATCAAGCTCGCCTCGGCGCATGGCACGGAATCGAACCCGGAGCATAACATCGTCCTGCGGTTCGCGCGCCGCTGGCTGCGCGTGGCGGAGGGCTTTCACGGCGAGCATTTTTTTGTCCGGCAGAACGGGCGGCTGCACGTGACCTCGCTGTTCCTGGTGCTGCTGGTGATCGAAAGCACCGACGTCGTGTTTGCCGTCGACAGCGTGCCGGCCATCTTCGGCATTACCAGGGAGCCGTTCATCGTGTTCACCTCGAACGTGTTCGCGATCCTCGGGCTGCGGGCGCTGTATTTTCTGCTGGCCGGCGTGATGAACTTGTTTCGCTACTTGAGCTACGGGCTCAGCGCGGTGCTCATCTTCATCGGCGGCAAGATGCTGCTGCACGACGTGTGGAAGCCGGAGCACTGGGTCTCGCTGGTGGTGATCGTGGTGCTGCTGGCTGTGTCGGTCGTGGCCTCGCTCGTCGCCGCGCGGCGAGAACGGGCATCGCACATCGGCGAGCACGGCGAAGGGGTGTAGGTTTTATCACTGTAGGGTGGGTCGAGTCTTCGAGACCCACCGCTTTCTGTTCCTTGGTGGGTCTCGCGGACTCGACCCACCCTACGTCTTCGAGACCCACCGCTTTCTGTTCCTTGGTGGGTCTCGCGGACTCGACCCACCCTACGTCTCTATTGGGGCGAGTCGCGGATGATGTGAGGTTGATTCGCGGGATTTCTTGACACACTGGCCGGGGCGCGGTGCAATAATGGTAGGGACAGAGGCCGCACGGCAACTTGGGGCCGCGTGCGGACGAGAGGAGTCTATTCTGATGTGCGAACTTCGTTCGAGGCTATCGGCCATCGGCTATCGGCTATCGGCCGGACATCCAAGGCAATTCTTGCCGACAGCCGATAGCCGACAGCCGACAGCCCGCCGCGGTTTTACGCTCGTCGAAATGCTCGTGGCCATGGCGATCACGCTGGTGATGATGGCGGCCGTGGTGACGCTGTTCGCCAACGTGTCGAACAGCGTGCGGAACCGCCGGGCGACGATCGAGATGTCGAGCCAATTGCGGCACGTGCGCAACGTGCTGCAGCAGGACCTGCAGGGCGCGACGTGCCCGGGCGTCACCT
This sequence comes from uncultured Planctomycetaceae bacterium, assembly GCA_964532675.1. Classification (GTDB taxonomy): domain Bacteria; phylum Planctomycetota; class Planctomycetia; order Pirellulales; family Lacipirellulaceae; genus JABDGM01. The sequence goes on along the minus strand of CAZHIV010000224.1, from coordinate 3,222 downwards.
GGCAGCGGCCCGAGTCGAACCACGGCTACATCGAGATCATCGAGGGCCAGTATCGCGAAGGGGACGCGAGCAACCTGCTCGACGCCGATCCGAACAATCCGGGCACTCCTCCCACCTGGCCGCCGACTACTAAGACCCCGGAGATCGACCACGTGGCGTCGATCCTGCCGGCCAGCAACTTGCCGTTCCGCGATCCGGCGTGGGTGACCGACGGCGCCGGGCTGGGCGATTACGACGACGTGCTGATGCTCACGGTGCGCAACGAGCACGAGCCGTTCGTCGGCCGAGTGCCGACGAACGTGCGGCGGGACGCGAATCGGGCTTATGCTTTTGCCTCGAGCGACCCTGATGAAGGGTGGAAGTACGGCACGATCGAGTCGCCGCTGGCCGAGGTGGTTTGGTTCGCAGTGGAGAACCCGGGCTACACCGCCGACCCTGCTAGCGGCGCGTCGGACCCATCGGCGGGCGGATTCTTCGGCGAGCCGGGGATGCGGACGATCTACCGGCGGGCGCTCTTGATCGCGCCGTGGGTCAATCCATATCGGTTTGTCGAGGCGAATGGAACGATCCGTGATGCGTTCACGCTGGACGGCGAGAGCGTGGAGTTCCAGGCCCGGCCGGGGTTGGTGCGCGTGCTGATCGACGACATTGCGCGCGACGACCTACACCAGGCGCTGGCCTGCCTGGTGGCGTTTCAGGAGCGGTACGATCTGTCGGTCCGCCTGGAGTTCGACCCGAACTTGGACCCGCCGAACGGCCGCTATGTGATTCTGGCCAATACGTTGGGCGATTTGACGAAGCGAGAGAATCGCTACGAGCACTATTCGTTCCGGCCGGAGGAGGGGAGCGTCGAGGCGTCGCGGGACTACCCGTACGCGGCGGCGTCGATGGGCAGCGGCTACGAGGGCTCGAACCCGCCGGTCATCTGCTGGCCGGACCCGGAGAGCCCGAGCGGGCCGCCGGACAACTTCCAGGCGACATCGGACGACGAGGGCGTTGCCGAGCTTCAGGACGTGGGCACACTCGAAGACGTCGTCATCGCGTACCGGCTCGGGACCCCGTTTCCGCCGCCGGGGGCCGCTAACCGAAACCGCTACAAGTGGCGGCCCTTCGCCTATGTCGACGGAGACAGCGATACCATTGCCACGGCGCGGGTCATGTTGAACGACAACGGCGAAGTGGTGCGGATCATTCACGGCCTGGTGCCGCTCTCGCGCGAACGGCGCGGCGAGGATGTGATGATGACCAACGTCTTGGCATTCGACTTGCGCGTCTACGATCCGGGTGCGCTGCTGTTTGCGACGGTAAGCGTACCGGGGCTGCCTTTAACGGACCCGAATCAAAGTCTTGATGTCGTGCTCTCGCCGAGCGACCCGGGCTGGAAGGCGGCGATCGAGCACGAGAACAACATGGACCTCAACGCCGGCTGGACGGGTCTGGTCGGGCGCGACAACAGCGATTCGGACGTCGTCTTTCCCTATGTGGGGCAAGGTGCGTACGTCGACATGGGCTACGGGCACCCGCACGGCCAGTATGGTTTTGCCACGGCGTTCCAGTCCTCGACGCCGGCCTGGTTCTATTTCGCGCGTCCGCTGAGCGATGTCTACGGCGATGCCCTCGCACCTGGCTACGCGGTGTACGACACGTGGTCGTTCCACTACGAGAACAACGGCGTGAATGAGGACGAGTTCTGGTTCGATGGAACCGACTGGCAACCTGCCTCGGCGCATCCCGATCCCAATCAGCAGTGGCGGCAGCTTGTGGACACCGGCGTCGATGGCTTGGACAACAGCGGCATGCTTGGCGTGGACGACATCGGCGAGCGGGAGACGGCGCCGCCGTACGACAAGCCGCTCCGCGGCGTGCAGGTGCTCATCCGCACGTACGAGACCGACAGCCGGTCCATCCGCCAGGTGCGCGTCAACCAACATTTCTTGCCGGAGTAGGCTATCGGCTTTCGGCTTTCGGCTTTCGGCCAGACAGTCTTGCCGATAGCTGACAGCCGATAGCCGAAAGCCTCAATGCACACGATTCGTCTTCGCGGGCCGTGGGAGTTGCGTAGGGTGGGTCGAGTCCGCGAGACCCACCAATCACGACATCGACGGTGGGTCTCGCCGACTCGACCCACCCTACTTTTCATGCACACCATTCGCCTTCGTGGGCCGTGGGAGCTGGAGCCGATCGAGCGGTTCGTTCGGCAGGCGGACGATACGTACCGGCCGGCGTCGGACGCGCTGCCGGCGAGCGGGCGGGCGCAAATGCCGGCCGATTGGGCGGCGGTGCTCGGCGATGATTTTCTGGGCCGCGTCTGTTACCGCCGCACGTTCCAGAAGCCGACGGGGCTGGAGCACGGCGAACGGGTGTGGCTGGTCGTCGAGCCGCCGCGGACGCACGGGGTGGTGGAGCTGAATCGAAAGCGGTTGGGCGAAGTGCGTTCGCGCGATCGGACGTGGCGGTTCGATATTACGGACCTGCTCGAGGAGCACAACCGGCTGGAAATCGTCGTCTCCCATCCGGCGCTTGACGCGGCCGAAGCGGCCGACGACCATAGCAGCACGTTGCCGGGCGGGTTGGTCGGCGAAGTTCGCTTGGAGATTGCAGAGTGATTATTTACCACGGAGACACGGAGGACACGGAGGACACGGAGGAGAAAATGCAAAATGCAAAATGTTTAATGCAAAATGAAAAATGAAGAGTAGCGAACCTCATTTTGCATAGAACATTCTCCTGCCTTTCTTCTCCGTGTCCTCCGTGTCCTCCGTGGTGAATTCAAAGTGACAGAATGAAAAGCTCGATCCATTCGTTAGTTGCCGTAGGGGTCCTTGCATTCGGCGGTGCGGCGGCCGGCGCTGAGCCGGAGTTGTTGCCGTGGGAGTTGTTGGAGAAGGGGTGGATCGAACTGTTCGACGGCGAGACGCTTTTCGGGTGGCAGGCGACGGGCGAGGCCGAGTGGGAAGTGAAGGAGGGCGCGATCCGCACGCGGGGCGAGAAGGCCGGCTTTCTGATGACCACCACGCCGTGGGCCAATTACGAGCTGCAATTCGAGTTTCGCGCGCCGGCGTCGACCAACAGCGGCGTCTTTCTACGGTCGGCCTTGGAGCCGACAGACCCGGCGCGGGATTGTTACGAGTTCAACATCGCCCCGGCGGCGGATGCGTTTCCAACGGGGAGTTTGGTGGGGAGGCAGAAGGTGGCGAGCGGGCCGGTACGCAGCCCCTCCCC
>CAZHIV010000223.1:0-3146 GCA_964532675.1 uncultured Planctomycetaceae bacterium | reverse complement strand
GACCGCCTCGTTGGCGGCCAGCATGAACTCCTCGATGATCTGGTGGCTCTCGGTGTTCGGTTCCACATGGGCCCCGGTGACGCGGCCGTCGGCGTCCAGGTCGAGGGCCATCTCGGGCATGTGCTGCTCCAGCGCGCCGCGTTGGAAGCGCCGGGCCCGGAAGATCATCGCCAGCTCGTGCATCCGCGTCAGTAGCGAGTCGACCTCGGGCGTGAGTGTGGCGACGACTCCCTCTCCCTTTGAAAGAGGGCCGGGGCGAGGGTGCTTTCCGCGCTGCTTGCCCCCTCTTCGGGCCTCTCCCCTCGAGGGAGAGAGGGATTTTTCGGCCAGGTACTTGTCGACTTCCTCGTAGGTGAACCGGCGGCGGCTCTGGATCGCGCTCTTGAATACGTCGGTGGCGACGCGCGCGCCTTCCTCGGTGAATTCCATCATCGCGGTAAGGGCGTAGCGAACCTTGTGCGGCTGCAGGCTGGCCAGGTTGTTCGAGATGATCTCCGGCAGCATGGGAATGACGCGGTCGGGCAGGTAGACGCTCGTAGCCCGCTCGTGCGCTTCGCGGTCGAGCGGCGTCTTGGGCTGCACGAAATGCGAGACGTCGGCGATGTGCACGCCCAAGAGCCAATGGCCGTTCTCCAGCCGCTCGAGCGAGATGGCGTCGTCGAAGTCGCGCGCGTCGACCGGGTCGATCGTGACGATCGTCAGATCGGTAAGGTCGCGCCGGCCGCGCGGAATCGATTCGTCGAACTTGTCGGCCTGCTTCCGCGACTCGGCCAGCACGTCGTCGGCGAATTCGCCAGGCAGGTCGAACTCGTAGATGATCGACATCGTGTCGACGCCCGGCTGGCCGCGCTGGCCGAGCACCTCGACGACGACGCCCTCGCCGTCGCGGACGTGCGAGGGGAAGCGGACCATCTCGATGACGACCTTGTCGTCCGGCCGCACGCCCTTCGCGCCGGGGTCGCCGACATAGATCGGGTTGGCGAAGATCTTGCCGTCGATCTGCACCAATCCCATGCCGGCCTGCTCGAAGTAGACGCCGACGAAGCGGTTGGTGGCCCGCTCGACGACGTCGATGATGCGTCCTTCCTGCTTGCCCATCCGGCCGCGCTTCGATTCGAGCCGCACGGAGACGATGTCGCCGCTGGCGGCGTCGCCCGTTTTGTTCATCGGAATGAAGACGTCGGCATCGCGGCCTTCAGCCCGCAGCGTCCCTTCGGGCCGCACGAAGCCGAAGCCGCCGCCGGCGCGGCGGAACGTGCCGGTGAAGTGCTTGGAGTCGCTGGCGGGCTTGGATTTTCTCCCTCTCCCACTGGGAGAGGGCCGGGGTGAGGGCGCCTTGTTACCCGCTCTATCGCTCCCGGCCGCTGAAGCGGCCTCGCCGTCGCGCTGGCGGTGCGATTTCGTTTTCTCGACGGCCTGCACCAGGTGGCTGGGGCCCCAGGTGAGCTCGCCGGCTTTGACCATTTGTTTGATCACCTTCTTGAGCTCGTGCGCAGCGTCGTTCGCGAGCCCCAGCTTCTTCGCGATCACCGCCGGCTTGACCGGTTGGTAATCGCGGCTGGAGACGAGCTTGACGACACGGGAACGAAGATCGGACGTCACGATTATTGCTTTTGGCTTCTACGTTTCTTCTTGGAGATGGAACGGCACAGAGGCCGTTCCCTACAGGGTTTGGCCGGCGTTAATCCTCGCTCGCTCCTCGCTCCTCGCTCCTCGATCCTTTGTACAGCTTGCGGCCGATATTCGTGTAATACTGCGTCCAGCTGCTTTCGACGTTCGGGCAGTCGACCATGAGCTGGGTGAAGCTGGCCATTTTGGCATCGAGGTTGTCGAGGTGGTGCAGGGCGACCGCTTCGAGCGTCATCGGCAGCTTCGGGCTGCCGAATTCGTACTCGCCGTGGTGGCTGATGACCATGTGCTTGATCTCGGTCACCAGCTGCTTGGGGAACGGCTCGCCGCTCAAGCGCTCGGCCTCGCGGACCTTGTCGTCGATCATCGTGATGGCGAGCACCATGTGGCCCAGTAGCTGGCCGTCGTCGGTGTAGGCGATGTCGCGCTCGTAGCTGAGCTCATCGACCTTGGCCGCGTCGTGCAGCAGGGCGCCCACGAGCAGCTTGTCCTGGTCGAGCCGGGGATAGCGCGGGGCGACGGCCAGCACCAGCTCCATCAGGCCGACGACGTGCTCCACCAGGCCGCCCTTGTACGCGTGGTGGTTCTTCATGCCGGCCGGCGCGGCGGTGAACTTCGTCATAAACTCCGTGTCCATCAGGAAGCACTCGGCCAGGTTGCGGAGCTCGGGCGAATTGATGGTGCGGAGGATTTCGGCCAGCCGGGTGGCCATGCGGTCGATCTCGTCCGAGCGGAGCACGAGGAAGTCGCACTCGTCGACCTCATCCTGCCGGGCGCGGCGGATCGCGTTGGCGATGAGCTGCATGTTGCCCTGGAAGAGCTGCGTATTGCCCTCGACGACGACGTAGTCGCCGTTTTCGAAGGCGCGGTAGTCGTTCTCGCTGGCGTTCCAGAGCCGGGCCGCTATGGCCCCGCTGCGGTCAGAGAGCTGAAGCTGCAAGTACAGGTTGCCGTTGCGGTTGGGCCGCAGTTGCTTATCCGAGGCGAGAAACACCTGGCTTAGCTGTTCGTTGTGGCCAAGCTGGCACACGTAACGTCGTTCGGTCGCGGTGGACATGAAGTGGGTCGAGGGCTGAGGGTCGAGAGTCAAGAGCCGGAGAGTTGCCGCGTCAAAAGCCGCGATCCAACCGGGTCGCCGGAGATTTACCAGTACGCAATTCTAGGCCAGCAAGCACCAACTCACAACGGCGAGGAATTATGGCGAGTTGCGGTGCGATTCTCTCGTTCGTGGGAATGGCTTAGAATGCGGACCGTGCGCCGGCGACCCGGTTGGGTCGCGGCTATTGGCGCTGTCGATGGAATTCTGGCTCTTGACTCTTGACCCTCAGCTCTTGACTCGAAATGGCGAAGCAACCGCAAAGCGCGATCAGCCCGACGCGGGCAGAGAACTATCCCGAATGGTACCAGCAGGTCGTGAAGGCGGCCGACCTGGCGGAAAACTCCGATGTCCGCGGCTGCATGGTGATCAAGCCGTGGGGCTTTGCGATTTGGGAGAACATCCAGCGCCGGCTGGACGC
>CAZHIV010000222.1:0-2515 GCA_964532675.1 uncultured Planctomycetaceae bacterium | reverse complement strand
TGCGCGTGATTATTATCGGGCCCTCGGTCGTACAATCATCCACGTAAGCGCTCAGCCGCGCCTTTGCTTCCGCTAACGGCACGATTCTCATGGTGTGTATTCCTTTCCACCGATAAACAGCTTTTCGCGATCCTTGATGCCAATTGCCAGCACGTGAACCTCCCAGACGTCTCGCATCACCTCGTAAAATACTCGGAACTTGTACTGCGGACCGAAGCGCAATTCCCCTGTCGCACCGAATGGGGCGGGCTCGCTTAATGGCTTTCGATTGCGAGTTGGCTTCTCCGGCGTAAGGGCTAGCTGCTGCTCGATGGTCCGCTCGATGAGTCCGTGATACTTTGCTTCGATAGCCTCCATGTGCTCGACCGTTTCGGGCGCAAAGACCAGCTCGAATCTGCGTCGTGCCATGACTAGAATTCTAGTCTACCATTTATTGTAGTCAACGGCAAACCGTGGCCACCTAAGCCTTGATAAGTGGCCAAAAAAGCTTGCTGAAACGGGCCCGCCGATCTGCTAGGCTGTCTCTCAGGCAGAATACCGGCGCGGCTGCGCTCGCCGCGGCCTTCGTTCTTTGGAAACTCGGAAAAGTGTGTTGGACGAAGACGGATCGGCCCGCCGCGTGGACGAGACCGTGCGCTACCGGTGCGCACTCACCGTGGGCTGCCAATTCGAGCAATCGCCGGCGAGCCTATGGAGCGAGCGATTCGCAATAGGGGGCAAGTTTCGCGACGAGCCGCCGGGGAAAGCCGCGGCATTCCGTGGCCGGCGCTGCGAATCGGCGGTGCAAAACGACCGACTTTTGCAATAGAAAATCGTGTCTCGCGCGCGTTGCAAAACTTGGGCGCGGCCGCGGAGCCGGTCACTTCTTAACCCCTTCCCCTCGAGGGGAGGGAAATCGGATTTACCGCCGGGGCTTGAGCACGATCGAGGCCAGCGGCGGGAGCGCGACTTCCATCGAAGCCGGGCGGCCGTGGCTTTCCATCGCGACGGCTTGAATTCCGCCGTTTCCTAGGGCGCTGCAGGGTTTGGTGTTCGAGGAGTACACCCGGCAGAGGCCGCATCGCATCGCTCGGCAGTGAGTGGACGGGCGGCAGGTCGGTGGGATATGCTTAAAGTATGGCTTTTCGAACCGATGCCATTTACGAATCTGGGGTGCTTCGCCCACTCACACCGCTGGAGCTCGAAGAGCACCAGGTGGTCTCACTCTGGGTCTCTATATCAAGTGAACAGGCTCGCTCAACCGGCGGGCTCGTTCGTGATCACGTCGCATTTATGAATAGTTACGCGCCCGAGGATGAAGGGTTGTACGATGACTATTCAGCCGGGTGAGTTCTGGGTTGCGGACATTCCGTTTACGAGTGGTGGCAGCAGCAAGAAACGCCCTGTCCTCGTTCTATGGCTAGACGGCGCGGACTTTGTTGCCGCTGCCGTCACGACTGCAAAGCCACGCTCGCCGTTCGATGTGGAGTTGGCAGATTGGCAATCGTCCGGGCTCCGGCGGGCATCGACGGTGCGTTTGTCGCGACTTGATTGCCTCGAACAGTCACTGCTGATCGGCCGCATTGGGGTTATCTCCACCGCCGACGGCGATAAGGTGAAACGTACATGGGCGACGTCGATCAAGCCGCAGTTCTGATTGACATTGACCGCGAGTGCACGGGTCGGACGGAAGACGAAATGAGCTGAACAACTACCGCCGGGGCTTGAACACGATCGAGGCCAGCGGCGGGAGCGTGACTTCCATCGAAGCCGGGCGGCCGTGGCTTTCCATCGCGACGGCTTGGATGCCGCCGCCGTTGCCCAGGTCCGAACCGCCGTAGAACGTCGAGTCGCTGTTGGAAACCTCCTCGTACCAGCACGCCTCGGGGACGCCGATCTTGTAGCCGATCCGCGGCACCGGCGTGAAGTTGCAGCAGGCGACGAGGTAATCCTGCGGGTCCTTGGCCCGGCGGATATAGGCCACGATGCTGTCCTGCCAGTTGTGGCAGTCGATCCACTCGAAGCCGGTGTTCTCGAAGTCGACCTGGTGCAAGGCCGGCTCGCGGCGATAGAGGGCGTTGAGGTCGGCCATGTAGCGCTGCACGCCCTGGTGCGAGTTCCACTCGAGCAAGTGCCACTGCAGCGACTCGTCGTGGTGCCATTCGTTCCACTGGCCGAATTCGCCGCCCATGAACAGCAGCTTCTTGCCGGGATGCGTCCACATGTAGCCGTACAAGAGCCGCAGGTTGGCGAACTTCTGCCACAGGTCGCCCGGCATCTGGTCCAGCAGCGAGCCCTTGCCGTGCACCACTTCGTCGTGCGAAAGCGGCAGGCAGAAGTTCTCGGTGAACGCGTAAATCAGCGAAAACGTCAGTTCGTCGTGATGGTACTTGCGGTGGATTGGTTCCTTGTGCATGTACTCGCGGGTGTCGTTCATCCAGCCCATGTTCCACTTGAGCGAAAAGCCCAGCCCGCCCAAGTACGTCGGCCGGGAAACGCCCGTCCAGGCGGTCGACTCCTCGGCGATCGTCAGCAC
>CAZHIV010000221.1:0-15934 GCA_964532675.1 uncultured Planctomycetaceae bacterium | reverse complement strand
AAACGGCGTGCCGGCCGAACATACCGATCAGCGACAGCACCTCGCCGACAAAGCCGTTCAAGCCCGGCAGGCCGATGCTGGCCATCGCGACGAACACCATCGCGCAGGCCAACAGCGGCAGCCGCGCGGCCAGGCCGCCCAGGTCGTCGAGCTGCCGCGTAGGGTAGCGGTCGTAGATCATGCCGACGAGCAGGAAGAGCGCGCCGGTCGACAGGCCGTGGTTGATCATCTGCAGCACGCCGCCGGCCAATCCGGCCGAATTGAGCGCGAACAGCCCCAGCATGCAGAAGCCCAGATGGGCCACGCTGCTGTAGGCCACGAGCTTCTTGATGTCGCGCTGCGCCAGAGCGCAGAGCGAGCCGTAGATGATGCCGATCACGGACAGTATTCCGATCAGCGGCACGCCGACCGTTTGGCATGCGTAAGGGAACATCGGCAGGCATAGCCGCAAAAAGCCGTACGTGCCCAGCTTCAGCAGCACGCCGGCCAGCATCACGCTGCCGGCCGTCGGCGCTTCGACGTGCGCCAGCGGCAACCACGTGTGCAGCGGGAAGACGGGCACCTTCACCAGGAAGCCGACAGCAATCGCCAGGAACAGGCCGATCTGCCACGCCGGGCTGAGCGGCTGACCGGCGAGCCAGGCCGACAGGGCCGGAATCGAGCTGGGCGTTTGCACCCCGGCCGACGTCGCCGTCAGCACCAGCGCCACCAGGCCGATCAGCGTGACGAAACTTCCCACCAACGTATATAGGAAGAACTTGATGGCCGCGTAGCGGCGCTGCGGCCCGCCCCAAATGCCGATCAAGAAGAACAACGGCACCAGCGTGAACTCGAAGAACACGTAGAACAGCAGCAGGTCGAACGCGCAGAATACGCCCACGAGGCCCGCTTCCAGCAGCAGCAGGCAGGCGTAGAACCCGGCGGCCCGCTCGCGAATCGATTCCCACGAAACGAGCACACAGGAAACGGTGAGCACGGTCGTCAGCAGCACGAGCGCCAGGCTGATGCCGTCGAGGCCCAGCAGGAAATGGAATTGCAACGGCTGGCCGCCCACCTGCGCGTCGCTCGCAGTGGCGTAGGACAACCAGTGGTATTCGACGCTGTAGCGCGGCTCGACGGGCGAGCCCCGCGGTTCGGCCGCCGGAAGCTGCAGGAACTGAACCGTCAACACGAGCGACGCGGCGAGCGTGCCGAGCGAGGCGACGAGCGCGAACTGCCGCGCCGCCGCCTGGCCGAACAAGCCCCGCGCCGTCAGCAGCATCAGCGCCGCGGCCAAGGGCAAGAACAGCATCACCAGCAAAACGGTATTCATCAAACTCCACTCGAGTAGCCGCGACCTCAACGAGTCGCCGGAATGTGTGGCTACGCAGCCGGAGACCCGTTGGGGTCGCGGCTATTGCGTCATCCTTCTGCTTCGCGTATTTTCATTAATATCATCCGGCACCCGGTCAGCGCACCACTCCCAGCGCAAACAGCATGCACACGATCAGCCCAGTCCACATCACCAGCGCGTATGCCGGTACCACGCCGTTGTGAAACGCCAGCGGCAGCCAGCTCACCAGGCGCGGGATCATGCCCACGATGTCGACGAGCGGATCGATCACCCGCCGGTCGAACCAGTACGACAGCCAGGCCAGCCCGCGCAACGGCGCGACCAGAATTGCCACGAACAACTCGTCGAAATACAGCTTGCGGTAGGACGCATGGTACAGCGGCCCCGTCGCCGCCGCGGCTTGCTCCGAGAGCTGCGGCGAGCGAACGTACATCAGCCACGCCAGGGCGATGCCCGCGATCGCGATCACACCGCTGGTGATCATGATCCCCCAATGGAAGCCGTGGCTCTCCACCGACTCGACGCCGTGAACAGGGTATAAATAGTGGGCAAACCACCCAGTCGGCCCAATGCAAATTCCGACCAAAAGTGCGCACACGGCCAGAATCCGCAGCGGCCAGGCCATGACCGGCGGCGCCTCGTGCGGATGATGCACCTGGTCGGGAAAGCGCTCCGGTCCCCAAAACGTCATGAAATAGGCCCGGAACGTGTAAAAAGCCGTCAGCAGCGCGGTGAACGCGGCCACCAGGAAGATCGCGTAAAAGTACGCCGCATACTCTTCGCCGTGCGACGCCGAGGAGAGCAGCGCGAGGATGTCGTCCTTGCTCCAAAAGCCAGATAGCAGCGGCACGCCGGCCAGCGCCATCGCTCCGCAGAGAAACGTCCAGTGGGTGATCGGGAGCGCCTTATGCAGACCGCCGAAGCGGCGCATGTCGATCACGTCGCCCATCGCATGCATCACGCTGCCCGCGGCCAGGAACAATAGCGCCTTGAAGTAGGCGTGCGTGAACAGGTGGAACATGGCCGCGGTGGCCAGCCTGCCGCTCTCCGGGTCCGCCGCCCCTGCGCCGAGCGCCATGAACATGTAGCCGAGCTGGCTCACGGTCGAATAGGCCAGCACCCGCTTCAAGTCGTACTGCGTCAGGGCAATTAGCGCCGCGATGAGCGCTGTGGCGGCGCCGATGCCGCTCACCACCAGCGGCGCGGTCGTCGACTGCATATACAGCGGCATGCAGCGGGCGACCATGTACACGCCGGCGGTGACCATCGTCGCCGCGTGGATCAGCGCGCTCACCGGCGTGGGGCCCTCCATCGCGTCGGGCAACCACACGTGCAGCGGGAACTGCGCGCTCTTGCCCATTGCGCCCAGGAACAACAAGAGACAGATCAGCGTGACCGTTTCCGGCGACACGGCGGCGATCGCCCGTTCGTTCAGCACATCGGCAAAATCCAGCGAGCCGAAGGTTTTCCAAATCGTGAAGATGCCCAGCAGAAAGCCGAAGTCGCCGATGCGGTTCACGACGAAGGCCTTGGTCGCCGCGGCGGCCGCCGCCGGACGCTGGTACCAGAAGCCAATTCAGAGGTAGCTGCACAGCCCCACGCCTTCCCAGAACACGAACAGCAGCAGGAAGTTCCCGGCCAGCACGAGCATGCACATCGAGAACACGAACAGCGACACGGAGGCGAAGAACCGCGCGTAGCCCGGGTCGCCGTGCATGTACCCGGCGGCGAACACTGCCACGAGCAGGCTCACCGACGTGACCATCGCCAGCATGAGGGCGGTCATCGAATCGGCCTGCAGATCGACCCGCACGTCGACGCCGCCCACCTCGATCCACTGGTAACCGGCCGTCACGACCGCTGCTTCGCCCTCTTCGACCACCGCTGCCGGCACGATCGAAAGCAGCAGCACGAACGAGCAAACGACCGCCACCGCCAGCCCGAACCAGCAGGGCAGATGACTGCGCTGGCGCAGCAGCTTCGGCCCGGCCGCCGCCGTCACGACCGCCGCCGCCAAGGGCGCCAGCGGGATCAGCCACAGGATCAGTTTTTCAATGTGTTCAGGCATTCTCGAATGGGCCGATTCGTTTTATCCGCGGATGGACGCAGATGATCGCAGATTTTCTTTCACTTTTTGATAAAGCAGCAAAAATGTAGAGCGTCTAACAATGTGAATGAAACCGCCAAGAACGCAGAGGTCGCCAAGAGAATTACGTCGGTTTTCGCCTTGCTTGGCGTCCTTTGCGTTCTTGGCGGTTCAACTTGTTAGTGGCTGTTAGCCTCATCTCGACCTGCGTTCACCTGCGGACAAACAATTACCTGCGGTCGCGGATCACCGCCGCGCGGTTCGAATGACGTCTATCGGTTGGGGCGGCTCGGTGGGCGATTCGGCCGTGGGGCTGGCCGCGTCATCCACCCGATTCGGGTCGTGCGTGTCGCGGACCATCGGCACCAGCCCGGCCGGCGTGAGACGCGGGAACTCCATCGGCGGCGTACGCAATAGCGGCGGGATCTCCGTATCCGTGACCACCGCCGGCGGCGACAGGTCGGCCTCGCGCAGCAGCGTCCAAAACTCGATATCGAGCGACTTCGAGCTCCGGTACAGCGCCAAAATGAGCGACAGGGCAAGCCCGGCTTCGCAAGCCGCCACGGTGAGTATGAAAATCGTGAACGCCTGCCCTTCCAGGTTGTGATGCATCCGGCTGAACGTCACGAGCGTCAGCGATACGCCGTGCAGCATCAGCTCGACCGAGAGCACCATCACGATCATGTTGCGGCGCGTGAAGAAGCCGAGCGCCCCCAGCACGAACAGCGCGGCCCCCACGATGAGATAGCGTTCCACTTCGCCGCTCATAGCGTCCCCCGGCGGCGGCGCGGCGCGATGGCGATGGCCCCGATCGTGGCCACCAGCAGCAGCGTGCCCGCCAATTCTACGGCGTACAAATAATCGCCAAACAGCGACCGGCCCAGGCCCATGATCGAGGCCAGCGACTCATTCGCGGCGGGACGGCTGAGCGGATTGGCCGCGGCAACATCCGCCTCTGCCGGCGACTCGCTGCGCGCCGTAATCGATAGCGGCCCCTCCGCCGTCGCGGCCTCGCGAACCCGCAACGACGCGTCGCCTTCCGAAAAACCACCCACGTCCTGAAGCGTTCCCAACAGCGCGGCCAATAGCAGGAAGGCCGCCACCGTGCCGGCGAGCGGCTGGCGCGAGCGCTGGTCGTACACCGCCGCCCCGCTCTGCTGCGCCAGCATGATCACGAACACGAACGTCACCACGATGGCTCCGGCGTAGACGATCACGGTCGCGGCGGCCAGGAACGGGGCGAACTGCAGCAGGAACAGGCCGCAAACGCTCAGCGTGGCGAGCGCGAACCACAGGGCCGAATAGACGGGGTTCCGGTTGGTGATCATCAGGATGGCGCACACGATCGCCCCGGCCGCGAAGACGAAGAACAGCACCGTCTCGAGCAACGGCCCGGCTGCCGCGTGCAGCCGCACGGCCAATAGCCCCGTGCCGGCCAGGGCAATCAAGAGGCCCACCGGCTTAGGCCGCCCCGCGGCCGGCGGCATCAACCACCAAACGCCGACGGCCATCAGCGCCAGCGCCGCCGCTTCCAGCCAATGTGCCGCGATCCAATCCATGTCGATGCGAATTCGTGTAGCGTTTCTTAGCTGAAAATAGCCGGACTCGTGCGCAGTCCGGTCCGGCGTCCGTCGGCCGCCGGCTAGGGGGAAAGGCGCGTGTGCCGAACGGCCGTTCGATTCCCAGAATGTAACGCACCGGCGGCGCCGATGGCAGCCCAAAGCAGGCACGCGACCCTACGGATTCTCATCAGGCTTCGCCGGTTCGGGCGCGGGCGGACCGGCTACGCCCGGTGTCGGGGCGGCGGCCGCCCGATCGTCGACGACCACCGGCGTGGCCGGGCCCATCGGTGGCAGGTCGGCGAAAGCCGAAGCCGGTCCCAGCCGGCCGCGTTGAGTCCGCACTGGGTCCTTCGGGTTGTCCTTCGTCTGGTCGTAAATCGACAGCAGCTTTTCCTTGTCGAAGATCATCTCTTCGCGCGTCTCGCCGGTGACGTCGTAGATGTGCGTCAATTCGATGGCGTCCACCGGGCAGGCCTCCTCGCACATACCGCAGTAGATGCAACGCAGCTCGTCGATCACGAACTGTGCCGGGTACTTGTCCCGGTCGGGCCAGTCGGGCGGGGCCGCGGTCCCCTCGATGGCGATGCAATTGGCCGGGCAGGCCGTGGAGCAGAGCATGCAGGCCACGCATTTCACGCGGCCCTGCTCGTCGCGATTCAGCCGGTGGAAGCCGCGGTAGTGCTCCGGCAGCACCGGCCGCTGCTCGGGGTACTGCTGCGTCACCGGATTGTACTGCGTGATGTGGCCGAGCGTCGTCTTCAGCCCCTTGGCGATCGCCGGCAGAAACGTCGCCTCCCAAAAACCGATCGCCGGCTCCTCGACCCAGGACACTTCTTTTGGGTTAATCGGCATACTCAATCCTAATCATTGGAAGTCTCACGCAAAGGCGCAAAGGCGCAAAGAGCACCAATGCCGGGTTAATTTGAGCCCAAAAGAATCCGGTAGGCACTTTCATTACATGCCATCGAGTCAATTACACTTCGAGACATTATGTCTCTCCTCTGCATTCTTTGCGCCTTCGCGCCTTTGCGTGAGACTCTTAATTGGTTCGTTATGCTGTCGCCAGGGAGGCCCGGCGGCGGCGGCGAATTTCGGCCTGCTTGGCCAGCGCCGCGATCACCGCCGACAGCGCGAACAGACCGATCGAGATGGGCAACAGCGAGCCGCGGCCCAAGCCGAACTGCAGCACGGTCATCACCGCGACCACGTTGGCCAGTGCCAACGGAATGAACACCTTCCACGTGAGCTCCATGAGCTGATCGAACCGAAACCGCGGCAGTGTCCAGCGGATCAGCATGATCAAAAAGATGCTCAGCAGCACCTTCGACAGCAGCACCAGCATTTTCACCAGCCACGCGCCGGCGTAAGTGCTTTCCGGCGTGGCGATCCAGGGGAGGTGCCAGCCGCCGAAAAACAGGATCGCGGTGAGGAAGCTGATTACGATCAGGTGCGTGTACTCGCCGACGAAAAACAGCACCAGCCGCAGGCCGCCGTATTCCGTGTGGTAGCCGCCCACCAGTTCCTGCTCGCACTCCGAAAGGTCGAACGGCAGCCGGTTCGACTCAGCCAGCGAGCTGACGTAAAAGATCAAGCAGGCCAGCGGCTGATACCACACGTACCACCCGGCCAGCCCGGCCTGGGCCTGGTCGGCGAGGATTTTCTCCAGGTTGAGCGAGCCGGAGAGCAGCACCACGCCCAGCACACTCAGGCCCAGCGGAATCTCGTAGCTTATCACCTGGGCACTGGCGCGGAGCGAGCCGAGCGCGCTGTACTTGTTGTTCGACGCCCAGCCGCCGAGGATCACGCCGTACACGCCCAGGCTGCCGACCGCGAAGATGAACACCAGCCCGATGTCGATGTTCGGCGCGATGATGAACCGCAGCCAGCCGGGCGCTTGCTCGACGGGCCCGAACGGCACCACCGCGAAAGCCAGCATCGAGGTGAACATCGCGATCGCCGGCGCGACCAGGAACAGGCCCTTATCGACGTGCGCCGGCACGACGCCCTCCTTGAGCAGGATCTTGAGCCCGTCGGCGATCGGCTGGAACAAGCCGTAGGGTCCGACGCGGTTCGGCCCGATGCGGTCCTGCATCCACGCCGACACCTTCCGCTCCGCCAGCACCAGGTACATGCAGGCGCCGAGAATGGCCCCCATGGCGAGGCCGATCGTCGCGAGCGTGATGAGGATTTCTGTCATGGTTGCGGTATATCTTCCATCGCGGGCTTCGAGCCTGCGCGTGAAGCGGATTCTCCATCAAGCGGCAGCATCACACCGTATTCACCCAGCTCTCCGCCGGCCAACGGCCGAAGCGATTCGATCAACTCGCCCATCTCGCGCCGCAACGCCGAAAGGTTGAACAACCCGGTGCGGCCGGCGAGGTCCCACAGGATGCGGCCGTCCGGCTTCGCTTCGCCCGGCGAGCGGATCGCGCGGCGAATCCCCTGCGCCAGGCCGGCGTGGTTGACGAACGTGCCGTCGCGCTCGGCGAACGACCCGCCGGCGAGCAGGAAACGGGCGCGCGTGCTGGCCGGCGAATGCAAAATGTCCTGCACGATGACCGTTTCGACTTTGTCCAGCGCCGCGGCCTGGGCGTCGTTGATCCAGCCGTCGGGATCGCCGCCGACGAGATAAATGGCGGCAAAATCGCCGCCCGCGGCCCGGCCCAGCACATCGCCCATTGGCGAGACGTCGCTCGCATAGTGCCGCAGAATGGCCTCCACGCCCCGGCGATTGGGGCATTTTTCCGCTCGAATGGTGAATTTTACCGGTTCGACCGGCCGGCCGTGCACGTCCTTCGGATACTTATCATCCTCGCCCACCACGCGCGCCGGCGCGAGCGCGAGCGAAACGCTCGGCGTCAGCGATTTGAGATAACTCGCGAGCAAGTAGGCCTCTTCCAGCGTCATCCACGGCGACAATACCGCGGCCAGGCCTTTACCCTCTTGCCGCGCGGCCGTCGCCAGGGCGGTTTGCACGGCCGGCAGGATCGCGTCCCAATCGCGGGAGACGATTTGGCCGTCGCGCCGCTGCACGGGCATCGTCAAGCGAGACTCGCCGTGGATGTACTTCCAGCCGAAGCGCCCTTCGTCGCACATGAAGTGCCCTTGCGCCAGCGGGTTGTCCCGCGGCCGCAGCCGCTCCACCTCGTCGTCGCATTGGTCGACGTAGATGCTGCAACCCGTGCTGCAATTCGGGCACACGCTGTCGGCCGTCTTCAGCCACCACACGCGCTGCTTGTAGAGGAAATCCTTGCTGCACAGCGCGCCGACCGGGCACAAGTCCACCACGTTGCCCGCCAGCTTGTTGTTGCACGGCTTGCCGGGGAAGATGTCGATTTCCTCGTGCGCCCCCCGGCCGATGACCTGCAGCTCCGCGGTGCCGCTGATCTCCCGCGTGAACCGCACGCACCGGCTGCACATGATGCAGCGATCCGTGAAGAGCGTAATCTGCTCGCCGATGTAGTCCTTATCCGGCCTGAGGATCTTGTCCTCCGCCAGCCGGCTGTAGCCGCGGCCGTAGCGGAAGCTGTAATCCTGCAGCCAGCACTCGCCCGCCTGGTCGCAGGTCGGGCAATCGAGCGGGTGGTTGAGCAGCAGGTATTCGAGCGTCGCCTTTTGGGCCGCTTTCACTTTCGTGCTGTCGGTGACGATCACCATCCCGTCGGTCACCGGCGTCTGGCAGCCGGGGATCAGCTTGGGCTGCATGGCGACGCTGCCGTCGGGCTTCTTCTGGCCGATTTCGACCAGGCACATGCGGCAGCTCGCCACCACGGTGAGCGCCGGATGCCAGCAATAATGCGGAATCTCCACCTCCACCCGCTGCGCCGCCTGCACGCAGTTGATCCGCTCCTCCGCACCGAGCTCGATTGTCTTGTCGTTAACGTATACGGTGGGCATAACTCATCGTCGAATCTGCAAAACAAAGATCTCACGCAAAGGCGCTAAGGCGCAAAGTGAACGTGATCTTTCCTCCTCTTTGCGCCTTAGCGCCTTTGCGTGAGACATGTTATTTAATGTGTCGCGACTAACCGCTGTGCTTCGGTCACCGAGCGGCGGCCGGCGCGGATGTACTGTTCGAATTCGCCGCGGAACTTGGTGATCGCGTTCTTGACCGGCCATGCGGCGCCGTCCGCCAGGCCGCAAATCGTCGTGCCGGGGATGATGCCCATCGAGCTGCCGACTTCCAGCAACAGGTCGATGTCCTCCAGCCGGCCCTTGCCCGCGCGGATTCGTTCCAGGATGAGGGTCATCCAGTTGGTTCCCTCGCGGCATGGCGTGCACTGGCCGCACGACTCGTGGGCCATGAACCGGCAGCAGTTGTACAGCACGTCGACCATGCTCGTTTGATCGTCGATGACGATTACCGCCGCGGTGCCCAGCCCCAGGCAGCCGGCCCGCACGGGCCCCTCGAAATCGAGCGGCGTGTCCAGCTCGTCGGCCGTCAAGAAACCCATGCTGATGCCGCCCGGCACGACGGCCTTCGCCTTGCGGCCCTTCCACACGCCGCCGCCGTGCACGTCGATCAGCTCCCGCGCCGTCACCCCCAGCGGCAGCTCCACGCAGCAAGGCTTGTTCACGTGCCCGCTGATGCAATACAGCTTCGGCCCGTAGCTGCCCGGGTCGCGCTTGTTGTTCGGGTCCGGCGGCGTGCCGATCGATTTGAACCACTCGGCGCCGCGCTCCAGGATGTGCGTCACGCAGCACAGCGTTTCGACATTGTTCACGATCGTCGGCTTGCGGAACAGGCCTTCGACGGCCGGGTAGGGCGGCTTGATCCGCGGCCAGGCCCGCTTGCCTTCCAGGCTTTCCAACAGGGCCGTCTCCTCGCCGCAGATGTACGCACCCGCGCCGCGGTGCAGGTATACGTCCAGGTCGAATCCGCTGCCCAGAATGTTCTTGCCCAGCAGGCCCGCGTCGTAGCACTCGCGGATCGCCGCCTCGAGCACGCGGTAGCTGCGGCCGTACTCGTAGCGCAAATAGATGTAGGCGGCGTGCGACCGGATGGCGTGGCAGGTGATCGCCACGCCTTCGAGCAGCTGGTGCGGGTCCTCTTCCATGAGGATGCGGTTGT
Source organism: uncultured Planctomycetaceae bacterium (assembly GCA_964532675.1). GTDB lineage: Bacteria > Planctomycetota > Planctomycetia > Pirellulales > Lacipirellulaceae > JABDGM01. The sequence goes on along the minus strand of CAZHIV010000221.1, from coordinate 5,882 downwards.
TGAACGTGCCCGGTTCGCTCTCGTCGGCGTTCACGCATAGATAAATGGGCTCAGGATGGTTCTTGGGCAGAAAGCTCCACTTCATGCCGGCCGAGAAGCCCGCCCCGCCCCGCCCGCGCAGGCCCGCGTCCTTGACGATCTTCACCACATCATCCGCCGGCATGGCGAGCGCCTTCTTCAGCGTCCCGTAGCCGCCGTCGGCCCGGTAGCCGGCCAGCGACGTGCTGTCGGGCTTCGCGATCCGCTTCAGAAGTACGGGTTCAAATGGGGGCATTTCACGTCAATTGGATCGAAGGCACCGGTTCCAAGGCCCAACGGGCCGGCCGTTCATAGCCAGGGGCGGGAGCCCCTGGGTCAAGACCATCAATTCGAGGCGGAGCCCCAACGGGGCGAAAGTGGTTGCGAGCTACTGTCGCCCCGTTGGGGCTTGGACCTTGTTCTTTTGGCTACTTCTAGGGGTTTACACCCCTGGCTATTCACTGTCCGCCGCGTTGCGGCTGATTAGTTCCGTTGCCGCTTCTTGCGTGACGTTCATATGGCATTCATCGTTCACGAGCATGCAGGGCGCGCCCTCGCAGGCGCCGAGGCACTCGGCGAACTCCAGCGTCACGCGGCCGTCGGCCGTCGTATCGCCCGGCCGCACGCCGAATTTCTGGCACAACTCCGCGAGCAGCTCCTCGCCGCCGCGCAGCATGCACGAGATACTGCGGCAAACCCACACCCGCCGCTGCCCCAACGGCCGGTCGGGCTCGCGGAAGAACCCATAAAACGTCATCGTGTCGGACACTTCGGCCGGGTGCAGCTCCAGCAGCTCGGCGATCTCTTCCATCGCCGCCGGCGAGACGGCCCGCAGCGCGTCGTGCACGATGTGCAGCGCCGGCAGCACCACGGCCCGCTTGTTCGGATACTTCGGGAACTCGGCCCGAATCCGCTCTCGCAATTCTTCGGTCAAAACTGCCATACGATCCATATCTCACGCAAAGGCGCCAAGGCGCAAAGAACGAGCAAAATGGTCTTCCGAGTCTTTGCGCCTTAGCGCCTTTGCGTGAGTTCTGTTATTTGTTTATCTGTCCAGTTCCGCGGCGATGACGTTCAGGCTGCTGAGCACCGCGACCACGTCGCTCAGCATGTAGCCGCGGATCATGTGCGGGAACATGGCGAAATGGATGAACGACGGCGCGCGGGTATGGGCCCGGTAGGACCGCGGCGAGCCGTCGCCCACAATGTAAAAACCCAGCTCGCCGTTAGGCGATTCGGTGGCCGCATAGACTTCCTCGCAGGGCACGTCGAACCCTCGATTGGGCATCAACACTTCGAAGTGCTGAATCAGCCCTTCGATGCTGCGGTACACGGCCGGCTTGGCGGGCAGCACCACGTCGGTTTCGGGACTAACGTTCACCGGCCCGCCGGGGATGTTCTCCAGCGCCTGGTGGATAATCTTAAGGCTTTCCCGCATTTCGTGCATCCGGCACAAGTACCGAGCGTAGGAGTCGCCGTCGGCCGAGCAAATCACCTTGAAATCGAGATCGGGGTACGCCAGGTAGGGCTCGTCCTTGCGCAGGTCGCGCACGACGCCGCTGGCCCGCGCCAGGGGGCCGGTCGCGCCGAAGCTGATCGCGTCCGCCTTGTTCAGCACGCCGATGCCCTTGGTGCGGTCGACGAAGATGCGGTTCCGCGTCAACAGGTCGCTGATCTCGTCCAGCGTGGCGGGCATCTCGCGGATGAACTGCCGCACCTTGTCGACCCAGGCCAGGTTGACGTCGAACAGCACGCCGCCGACGCGGGTGTAGCTGCAATGAAACCGCTGGCCGGAGGCGTCCTCGACGATGTCGTAAATCCGCTCCCGCTCCTGGAAGCCGTAGAGAAACGCCGTGAAAGCGCCCAGGTCGAGGGCCGCCGTGCCGACGTTCAACAAGTGGTCGTGCAGGCGCATCAGCTCGGCCAGGATCGTGCGCAGGTACTTGCAGCGAGGGGTGATCTCGATTCCCAGCAGCTTCTCGACCGTGTGGTGCCAGGCGATCTCGTTCGCCACCGGCGAGATGTAGTTCATCCGGTCGACGATTGTCACGTACTGGTTGTAATCGAGGTGCTCGCCGAGCTTTTCGAAGCCGCTGTGCAGGTAACCGATGTGCGGCACGGCGTCGACGACCCGCTCGCCGTCGAGCGTGAGCACGATGCGCAGCGTCGTATGCGTGGCCGGATGCTGCGGCCCGAAGTTCAAAGTCCACAGGTACTCGCGTTCTTGCGAATCCGGCGGCAGCGTATCGGCGAGTGCTAAGGGCATGACAATAACAGCTTCAATTTCGGATTAACCACAGAGGTCACAGAGAGCACGGAGAAGAAAGACAGCAAATGTGACATTTGAACCCTCTGAAATTGCTCATTTCAGAAATGGCCGATGACCAATGACTAATATGCAATGACAAATCGTTTTCAGCTTCTCCGTGTTCTCTGTGATCTCTGTGGTGAAGAAAATCAGCTTTCGGCGCGGGTCAGCACCGGGAAGTTGTGCCGTTCGCCGCGGCCGCGCAATGGGTAATCCTTGCGCAGCGGATAGGCGGTGAACTCATCGGGCATCAGAATTCGCCGCAGGTCGGGGTGACCGGCGAACGTAATGCCGTACATGTCGAACACCTCCCGCTCCATCCAATCCGCCGAGCGCCACAGCGGGTACACCGACGGCAGTTGCGGCTCCGGCGGGTTGACGTGCGTCTTGATAATCACGCGCTCTCCGCTGGACGTGTTCAACAGGCCGTAGATCACTCCGAATCGGTCGGTCGCGCCTTCGTATTCGAGATAGTCGACCGCCGTGAGCTCGGCCAGCATGGCGAACCCCTGCTCGCGCCACAGGTATTCCAGGACGAAATACACCTTGTCGCTGGGCACGACAATCCGCCGATTGTCGCGGAACGTCGATTCCACGAGATCGTATCCGAACTGGTCGTGGAGCGTTTTGAGTTCAAGCATTTCGGATTTCGGATTTCGGATTTCGGATTTCGGATTGTCTGATGTAATCCGCGATCCGCAATCCGAAATCCGCAATAAATTCGGCGGGTCGACTACGACTTCAACTGTGTCATGGGCGGCGAGTAAATCTCCAGCCCTGGCACCGGCTGGGCTTCCTGGGAACGGCGGATTTCATCGCGGTCGAACGGCGGCGGGCCGGTCGGCTTCGTACGGTCGGCGAACTCCCCCCCGGTGAACGTGCCGGTCCGCATGATCTTTTCCTGCATCTCGATAATGGCCGACAGCAACTGCTCGGGGCGCGGCGGGCAGCCCGGCACGTACATGTCGACCGGGATGAACTTATCCACGCCCTGCACCACCGCATAGGTGTCGAACACGCCGCCCGTGCATGCGCAGGCCCCCATCGAGATGCACCACTTCGGCTCCGGCATCTGCAGCCAGATCCGCTGCAGCACGGGCAGCATCTTCATCACCACGCGCCCGGCCACGATCAACAGGTCGCACTGACGCGGGCTGAACCGCATCACCTCGGCGCCGAAGCGGGCCATGTCGTGGCGGGAGGCGGCGGTGGCCATCAGCTCGATCCCGCAGCAGGCCGTGGCGAACGGCATCGGCCAGAGGCTGTTCGAGCGGGCCCAGTTGGCCGCCGCATCCAGCCGCGTGAGAAACACGTTTTCCGGTAAGCCCTTTACCGCCATCGAAACACACCCTTCCGCCACGCGTAAACGTAGGCGATGCCCAGCGTCGCCATGAACACGAGCATCACGGCAAACACGGTGCCGCGGATCGCCGTCGGAATGCCGCCCTCGGGAACGTACGCGCTCACCGCCCAGGGAAACAGAAACAAGAGCTCCACGTCAAACACCAGAAACAGGATCGCCACCAGGTAGAACTTCACATCGAAAGGCTGCCGCGCGTCCCCCACGGGGTCCATCCCCGACTCGTAGGGCATCTCCTTGACCAGCGTCTTCTTCCGCGGACCCGCCACGTGCGCCAGGACCAGATTAGTCAGCACGAAGCCGACCAGCACGACGATATAGACCAACAGCGGGAAATACGACTCCATAGCGCGACCAAACAGGCAGAAAAAACACCGCCTCCCTCGTCAAAAATCATAGTGATCCGCGTCCCGACGATCAAGGCGGCCCCGGCATTTGCCGCGGTTTCGACCGTCTCGCTCGATACTCCAATAGCCGCGACCCCAACGGGTCGCTGGCGTGCGACAAGGCGCCTTCCCGGCGACCCGTTGGGATCGCGGCTGTTTCGCCTACAGTCGGGCCTTGTAATCCGCACCGTCCACACAATTCGCATGTTCGGCGCCAGCCGAAGGGCTTCAACGTCCTGCCCCTGCCCGATCGTCGGCCCGTGCGTACAATTACGTCAATCATGGTGCTGGATCAGCATCCTTTTCGACGGGCCGTGGTACGTTAGATAGTGGCCTCGGCAGGCTTTCGGCCCCCCAGACCTTTCCAGGGGTGATGGCCGTATCCTTTCGACTTCTTGAATTAAGGGTTGTTCCCGATGAATTTCGTACGCCGTTTTCCGCTGCCTTGGACTGCTTTCCTATTGTCCCTCACCATCGGTCTGATGTTGACGGGCCCGGCCGGCGCTCAGGATGAGCCCCTCGCTACGGTCGAGGGTGGCGAAACGCAGCCGACGGAAATGAATGCCGAGGAGCTGGTGGAAAAGGGTCAGGCCGCGCTCGAAGCGGGCAACTACCAGGAAGCGATTACGACTTACGAGCAGCTGGCGCGGGGCGTCGAGCAATCGCCGAACATCGACTTCCAGGCGCGCGTGCTCTTGCTGTCCATGGCGTACACCGGCCGGGGCCAGGCGCTGGCCGGCATGCGCGAGTTCGAGGCGGCCGAGGAAGATTTCGCCAAGGTGCTCACCGATCAGCCGAATTTCCTGCCCGCCCTGATCGCCCGCGGCAAGATGTATCTCGAAATGGGCTCGCCCGACCAGGCCCTTCCCGATTTCGAGGAGGCCGTCAAGCTGCAGCGCACCAATTTGGAAGCCCTGTTCGGACTGGGCAAAGCCTACATCCTGCTCGGCGGCTATCAGCAGGGCATCGGACCGCTGACGCGCTTCGTCGAGGCCCAGCCGGAGAACGCCGAGGCCTATCGCCTACGCGGCACGGCCTACGCCGGCGTCTTCAAGCTCAACGAGGCGATTGCCGACCTGAACCAGGCGATCAGCATCGACCCACAGGATCACGAATCCTATTTCACGCTGGGAATCGTTTATCTCCGCATGGAGGATTACCAGCGCTCCGTCGAAGAGCTGGGTAAGGCGATTGAGCACTACACGCCGGCGCCGGGCCAGGAGGAGCAGCCCTTCTTGCAGGGCTATCTCACGCGGTCGGCCGTGTTCATCGAGCTCGGCAAGGCGACCAAGGATAACGAACAGGCCCGCCTGGCGGCCTATCAGAGCGCCGTCGACGAAACGGAAAAAGCATTGAGCCAATTGGACGAGAAGAACCCCGTCACCGCCGGAGCCCGGGCCGCCGCCCTCCACGCTCGCGGGATCGGCGAGCGGATGCTCGGCCAGCTCGGCAACGCGGTCCAATCGTTTTCTCAGGCCATCGACCTGAGCCCCGATTTGGCCGAGGCCTATTACCGCCGCGGCATTTGCTTTCACCGGATGGGTGAAGATGAGATGGCGATCTCCGATTTCGCGGAATCCGCCAACATCAATTTCGAGGATCCCCGCGCGAACCTGTGGGAGGGCTACACGCACGCCAAGCTGGGCGACTACCACGAGGCGATCCGCGCTTACGGCAACGCCATCGCCGTCAGCGACCGCTACGCCCCCGCCTACATGAACCGCGGCCTGGCCTACATGGCCCTGGGCGAGAACGAGAAGGCGATTAAAGACTTTCACGACGCGATCCGCCTCGAACCCGCCAACGCCGA
>CAZHIV010000220.1:0-2680 GCA_964532675.1 uncultured Planctomycetaceae bacterium | reverse complement strand
GCGCCGGTGCCGCGGGTTACGTGCCAGCGGACGTAGATGTCCTGGCCCTCGGGCACGCCGGCGGCCGCGGCCGTGAGGCGCATCGCCTCGAGCATTTCCTCGCGCGATTGCGAGAGGGTCATGCGCACGAGCCGGGCGGAGTTCTCCATGCGGTCGAAGTGCTCGTGGCAGAACAGCGGCACGCCGGAGTAGGTGCGAAAGACCTCGTACACCGAGTCGCCGTAGAGGAAGCCGCGGTCCAGGACGGAAATCCGCGCATCCTCGAGCGGCGTGATCTGACCGTTGACGTTGGCCATTCGCTTCATGGGGCGTTCTTTCTGCAAGCGCCGGCAGGGGGGCCGTGGCGGGTTCCAGGGCTGGGCGGAAGGCTCAGCAATCGGGATATTCTATGCCAAGCTAATGCTCGCGCCAGCCGGTCGGCGAATGCCTTTCTTTTCCACTCGTACCTGTACGCTTCGGTGAAGCATTGTACCCTCGATTAGCACCGCGGGCGGCAACGTCGGCAGCGGCGCGAACAGGCGACGCCGCGGCCGGAGGCCGAGTCGATGGTCGCGGGGCGCTAGCCCCCGGTTTTGAAACCGGTTCTAGCGACTTCCATCGGGTGGCACGGCTGGCGATTCGGCCTCGGGCGTGGCTCCACCACAGTCCCACAACCGCCACGCAACTTGAATATCCAGTGCGTGCCACCCTCTTGAATCGCGGCGAGTTGGAACGATCCTGCCGGTTGCACCGTCCGGGCGCCCCGTTTGCTTGACCCGGTATTTGGGGCCATTTAGCATGGAATGTGTGGGATGAAATCGTGCGACCGCCGGGTTTGGTGTTGCTTGGGGCAGAGCTAAGCCGCAAGCGGAAACCAGACGGTTCGCAACTGCCACAGCTTGACGATGGCCTGATATGCCGGCACCGTTATGGCGCTCTACGTACAAATTTTCCTCGGCATCCTGGTCCTAGCGGCCTTCGTGTTCGCCTTTCTCGGGGCGCGCACCTGGCATTGGGGCCATGTGATCGTCGTGCTGGGCATTTTCTTGTCGACGCTCGGGTTCTTCCTGCTGGCGGCCGAGACGCTGCGGATCAACGCGGTGTATCGCAGCGAAATCAACCGGCTCGAGAGTCAGCTGACCGACTTCAAGGCCCGCAACGACGCGCTGATCCGAGGGACCGAGGACGCCAGCCTGATCGGTCAGTTGCGCAACGAGGAGCCGCCGGTGCTTGTTCCCGAGGAGGCCGAGTCGATGCGGAGCCTGGCGGAGCTGGACCACGAGCTGCTGCTGGCCGCGCGGCGTCGCGGACCGATGTGGCGGAAGGTGGCGCCGGCGGGGGTCGATGCGCAATCGGGCGTCGTGAACGCGACCATTCCAGCGCCGGCGCCGGCGGGCCTTGGCCCGGAAACCGTGGTCTACCTGTTCGAGGAAGGGCCGGCGCAGCTGCCGGCCGCCGATGGCACGCCGCGCGGCCCGCAGTACTTAGGCGAGTTCCGCGTCGGCTCCGCGGCCGGGCAGGAAGCGCAGCTCGTGCCCGTGCTGCCGCTGGACGATTTCGAACGGACGCGGTTGGCCAACAGCCGCGGGCCCTGGGCGATTTACGAACGCATGCCGGTTGACCGGCACGAAGTGTTTGCCGACATGTCGGATGAGGAGCTGAAGCAGAAGCTGCCGCCGCAGTCGGTCGACGACTATCTGCGCCACGGCAAACCGGCCGGACCGGATGATCCGGCGGAGCGCAAAGTGGGATTCGACGCCGACGGCAACCGGTTGCCGACCGATCAGCTGGACGATGCGGCCCGGGTGGTCTATCAGCGCCGATTGCGCGATTACGCGACCGAGTTCGACGAGCTGGCCCAACGGCGGATCGTGATGGACGCCGCCATCGAAGCGGTGAAACTGGACATCGCGCGGCTCGTAGCGGCGATCGAGAGCGCGAAGAAGCTGCAGGCCTTTCGGCAGGATGAAATCGGGCGGTTGAACTCGGACCTGGCCGGGGTTCGCAAGGAGCGGCAGGCCATCGAGTCGCACCTGGCCCAGCTCAAGCGGCAACTGGCGCGGGTCAGCGAGCTATTGGCCGCGACGCTGAAGCGAAACAGCGAGCTGGCCGACCAGTTGGCGGCGCGGCAACTGCGATCCGGGCGCTCGCCGGCGGAACCGACCGGTCCGCTGGCTCTCGACGCGGTGAACTGAGCGTGGCGGCAGGCGGCTCGCCTGCCAGCAATCTCCGGCGGGGGGGCCGCCTGCCGCTACATTGCCCTTCTGGCATACAATGGCTGCGCTGTAAAACAATTGCCGTCTGCGAGCCGCCGGGTTGTCCCGGCGGGGATAAACCCCGCCGCTCGCCGCGATTCGTTGCACTTTGAATCGTCGATTGCGCTACTATGGGAATCAACGACCGAGACTACGACCGCAGCTCCTATGGCCAGCAACCCGGCTTCCACGCCGGCGGTCCGCAGACGATGGTCATGAAACTGGTCATCATCAATGCCGTGGTGTACGTGGCCCAGATCCTTACAGGGGGTGCCAACGGCTGGATCAGCGACAACTTCTCGCTGTACGCACGCTGGTACTACGAGCCCTGGCAGGCGTATCAACTGCTCACGTACGGGTTCCTGCACGACGCGACGAATTTCTGGCACATCCTCATAAACATGTTCGTGCTGTGGATGTTCGGCCGTGAGGTCGAATACCGCTAC
>CAZHIV010000219.1:0-3689 GCA_964532675.1 uncultured Planctomycetaceae bacterium | reverse complement strand
GGCGCATCCGAGTGGTTCGCCTGCGCAAGACGACGTGCGTTTGCGCACCGGCGAGCGATTCGTGCGCGATGGCGGACTTGATTGTGCGCGGCGCATTAATTTTTGCCACTCTGACTTGACCTGCGATGCCGGGCGTGCTTATGGTGACAGGCGCATCAACCCCCCTTTGTCCGCCGCCCCCCCACCCACCTGGCGGACCATTGTCCCTTTCATTGAGAGGAGCCTCTCATGCGCACGCGCATTCCCCGCGCCGGCTTTACGCTGGTCGAAGTCCTGGTCGTGATCGCGATCATCGGCATCCTGGTCGCCTTTTTGTTGCCGGCGATCCAGGCCGCTCGCGAATCGGCCCGCCGCACGCAGTGCCAGAACAACCTCCGCCAGATCGGCGACGCCATCCAGATGCACCACGACACGCACAAACACTTTCCCACGGGCCGCAATCGGTTCGATCAGTACGCCGTGTCGTGGGCCTTCTTCCTGTTGCCGTACATGGAAGAGACTGCCATCTACAACAGCTACGATTCGAAGGCCCGCGTCGACGACGATGCGAATGCCGCGACGATGCGCACGCCGATTGAGACTTACGCCTGCCCCAGCCGACGCAAAGCGGCAGCCGATCGCAACTTCGACAACAACGAAGCCCCGCCTGTCGTGCTCGGCGCCGCGACGCTGGCCGACTACTCCGCCAACGCGGGCATCGCCCACATGACGGGAATGGTCGGCAGCGACGAGGCGGCCGCCGTCTTCGGCGGTTTCGATCGCACGGACGCCGGACCCATTTTCAGCGGTTCGCGAATCGGTGCCCGGCAGGTCGAGGACGGCCTGTCGAAAACGATCGCCGTCGGCGAGCGCCACCTGCCGCCGGTGCCCGAGGGCACGCCGCCGGAGATGGAGCACCTGGCCATCGGCGACACGGCGTCGATCCCCGGCGACACGCCCCACACCACGTTTCGTGCCAGCGGGGCCGGCCTCGCGACCGGGCCGGATGATGAAGACCGCACCAAATTCGGCAGCTCCCACACCGGGAATCTTGTGCAGTTCGTGTTCCTCGACGGCCACGTCCGCGGCCTGCGCCCCGACGTCGCGCTGACAGTACTCAAAGCACTCAGCACGATCGGCGGCAACGAAGTGATCCCCGACGGCGACTGACGCCCCGCGGTCTGCCAACCGTTAATTAATCACCGCGCACAAAAATAGCCGGCGAGCTACGCTCGCCGGCCATCGCGGCTGTCGTGCGCGCCCTGCCTCCCGTAGAATCGCGGCATGCGCACCCTCAACGAGCGCGCCCACGAACTGGCCGACGCGATGGCCGCCGCAGCCGATTCCCTCGGCATCACGGTCCATGCGCTTGCCTGCGGCACGCGCATCCTCGATTGCGGCGTCAACGCCGCCGGCAGTCTCGAAGCCGGCCGGCGGCTGGCCGAAGTATGCTTGTCCGGCCTGGGTACGGTGAAAGTCGTGCCGTCCAGGCTGCGGTCGGGGCAGCGGGTGCGCGTGCGCAGCAACTCGCCGGTTGCCGCCTGCATGGCCTCGCAGTACGCCGGCTGGGAAATCAAGGCCGATAAGTTCTTCGCCATGGGCTCCGGCCCGATGCGGGCCGCCGCCGGACGCGAGGCCCTGTTCGACGCGATCGGCCACCGCGAGCGCGCGAAAGTCTGCGTGGGCGTGCTCGAAACGAGCAAGCTGCCGCCCGAGGAAGTATGCGCCGACATCGCGGCCAAATGCGGCATTGGGCCCGATCGGCTGACGCTTTTGGCCGCCCGCACGGCCAGCCCGGCCGGCACCGTACAGATCGTCGCCCGCAGCGTCGAAACGGCGATGCACAAGCTGCACGAGCTGGGCTTCGACCTGGCACGAATCGAGCGCGCCTTCGGCTGGGCCCCGCTGCCGCCGGCCGCGAACGACGACACTACGGCGATCGGCTGGACGAACGACGCGATTCTCTACGGCGGCTTCGCCGCGCTCTGCGTTCGCGGCGACGATGCGTCGCTCGAAGCAATCGGCCCACGCGTCCCGAGCAGCGCGTCGCCCGACTTTGGCCGGCCGTTCGCCGAGATATTCGCCAGCTACGACCGCGACTTTTATCGTATCGACCCGCTGCTCTTCAGTCCGGCTCGCGTGCGGTTCTATAACCTGGACACCCGCCGCGAGTTCGCCTACGGCCGCCGTGCGCACGAGGTGCTCGAGAAGTCATTCGGAGACCGGGCGTGACCGTCGCAGCGAGCAGCGGGGTTTAACCCCGCCGGGGTGTCGTAGCGAGCGGCGGGGTTTAACCCCGCCGGGATAAACCCGGCGGCTCGCCGGCGGCGTTCCTGTGTACGGCCTCGTTAAGTGAAATATCGCACCGCGTTCTGAAACACCCGCCGGCCGTCGCCCGATTCGCGCGCCGGCTCGCGCGTCCAGCGCGGGTGCTGCATGGGATCGACGAACCGCTCCGGGTGCGGCATCAATCCGAGCACCCGCCCCGTCGCATCGCAGATCCCCGCCACGTCCCCCATCGCCCCGTTGGGATTATCGGGATACCCCACCGCCGCTTGCGGCTTAGCGCCTATCCCAGAACCGTCTGCGGAGAGGGGGACAGGCACATTTTGCTGCGAAGACTCCGCAAAATGAGCCAGTCCCCGATGGTTCTGGGATAGGCTCTTAGCGCACTCATGCGGCAGATACCGCAGCACTAACTGCCCCGCCGCTTCCATACTTTGGAATACGTCCGCATTCCGGGCGACGAATCTTCCTTCCGCGTGCGCCACCGGCAATTCCATCGTCTCAATGCCCTGCAAGAACACGCACCTGCCCGGCTGCACGCCCAACCGCACCCAGCGGGCCTCGAACCGCCCCGAGTTGTTGAGCGTGAGCGTCGCGCTCGGCCGGCGATCGTCCGGAGCCGCCAGGAGCTTCGTTTTCAAGAGCACTTGGAAACCGTTGCAGATGCCGAGGATGAGCTTGCCCGACGCGCGAAACGCCTCGAGCACGTCCGCCAGGTGATGCTGAATCTGGTTCCCCAGAATTCGCCCGGCCGCGATGTCGTCGCCGTAGCTGAAGCCGCCCGGTAGGGCCAGCACCTGAAACTCCGCCAACCGCCCTGGCGACTCCAATACGCGGTTCACATGCCACCGCTCCGCCAGTGCGCCGGCGAGCGAGAACGCGTGCGCAGTTTCCTCGTCGCAATTGGTGCCCGGCGCTCGTAGTATCAAAACCCGCGGTTGTGCCATGAGAATCGAAAATCGCTCATTTAACAGGCGGCAGCAGAGGAAGCAGAGAGGGCCAAAGCATCGTACAGCTTTCTGCTACCTCTGCTCCCTGCTGTTTACAATTCCTTCACCATCGCAGCGGCGTTTGCCACGCTTCTTTCAGATCGTCGATGCTGGCATCGACCAATGGTTTCCCGTTTTTTGCAATCACCAGCCTCGTTTCCGCCGTGACCTCGCCAATCTTGGTGAGAGGGACGTCGCTGAATAATCTCTCGAAGTCCGCGGCATGCGCCGCATTTACCTCGCATAAAAACCGGCTGTTCGACTCGCTGAAGAGCGACACAGCCGGGCCGGCTGTGCCACTGTTCAATGAGTCAGCTTTGCGGGCAGTGGGTGGCACCGCCGGCCCCGCTGTGCGCCCCACAAACCGCCTCCCCGCCACCACGATCCATGCCCCCACGCCCCCCGCGAACGCCATCTCGGCCGCGGCCACCGCGA
>CAZHIV010000218.1:0-6865 GCA_964532675.1 uncultured Planctomycetaceae bacterium | reverse complement strand
GCGGCGATTGCGCGAACTGATAGCCGATGGTGGTGCCGCCATCCGGCGCGGCGGTCGGCGGCGGCGCGAGCTGCGAGTACGCGTCGGCCGGCCAGAACTCTTGGGCCGCGGCCACTCCACACGATGCACTTCCCGCGCAGGCCGCCAGCGCAACGGCCCCGATCCGTGTCACGATCGAACGAGGAGGAAGCATGGCGAGGGAATTGCGATGATCGGTCACTATCGGCGGCAAGCCATGCAAAATGGCCCTATTTCATTCTCGGCGCAAATAAAGCGGCAGGTTAGCGGATGTTCACGCTCCCCGACAGAGTGAATACCCGCCGCGACTCCATCGCGCTCGGTACGGGCTTGTTCGACCGTGGCGTCGACGAACGTGCGCCGGGCGTTTACAATCGGCAGCAGCACGCCGGTTCCACGGTGACAGCACCGCGCGCAGTGAATTAACCGGGTGCTGTCGCTGCATGCAGCCCTCGCCGTACGAACCTGGGGAAAACCAGCATGGTCCTGCTCGAGATGTCCATCACCCCGCTGGGCAAGGGCGAAAGCGTCAGCCGGTACGTGGCCGAGTGCGTCGAGCTCGTCGACGGGAGCGGCCTCGATTACGAGTTGCACGCCATGGGCACGATCGTTGAAGGCGAGCTCGACCAGGTGCTCGACTTGATGCGGCGCTGCATCGAGCAGGTCGCCACGCACAGCGACCGCGTCACCTGCGCGGCCAAGCTCGATTTCCGCCGCGGCCACTCCGGCCGGCTGAAAAGCAAAGTAACCAGCGTCGAAGAAAAAATCGGCCACCCGGTGCGAAAACGCCCTGACTAAACTTCCCTCCACATCCCGCGCTATCACCCCGCACCCGACGGACTGGTCGCTCCAGCGGCCAGTTCAATGAGGCTATCTGGGAATTCAAAATTCCGATGAAACTGTAGGGGACGCCCTCCGCGGCGTTCCGTGGCCTTGCGTTCGACCGACGGAACGGCACAGAGGCCGTTCCCTACAGAGATTGATTCCGGGATACCCTCAGTCAAATCTGAGAAATAAATTATCATGCCCACCGCCAAACCCTTCGACGCCGTTCTCGGCCGCGTGCCGAGCGGCATATACATTCTCACCATCGGCACCGGCGCGCGGGCAACCGGCATGCTCGCCAGTTGGGTGATGCAGGCCGGCTTCGACCCGCCGATGGTCAGCGTCGCCGTGAAGCTCGGCCGTTACGTGTGCGATTGGCTCGCCGAGGGCCAGCCTTTCGTCCTGAACGTCGTCGGCGAAGGGCAAAAGGACTTTCTGCGACACTTCAGCAAGGGGTTCGAGCCGGGCGTGCCCGCCTTCGAAGGACTGTCGGTCACGCACTGCGCACGCGGCGTGCCGATCCTTACCGAAGCCGTCGGCCACCTGGAATGCGAACCGGTCCGCCACGTCGACTCGGGCGACCACCGCATCTTCCTGGCCAAAGTCGCCCGCGGCCGCCTCGTTCAACCAGAAGCCCAGCCGATGATCCACGTCCGCAAGAGCGGGGCGAATTATTGATGACTAGTCCGGCATTGCTTCGCGGAATCGCAAACGCATTCATGATTTATGAAAGCTAGGCAATTCTCACAGTCCGCAATCGATAGTCGACTTCCAGCTTGCATCCCTCCAAAAGTCCGACTCCCAAAAGCGGAAACCGCCCCTGGCTTTCGATGACTTCGATAGATCGTGGTTCGTCAAGCCAATCGACGGTGCAGCTAAACGTATCAAGCATGGCCTCGGTGCCGTCGGCAAGCCCCGCCATTACCGCGGACGATTGCGGCAAGCGTAGCTGTTCAATTAAAGAGCGCGGTACGACGAGCTCGCCTGTAAACGCGGTATCGATCCACGCGGCTAATTCGATGGAATGTGCATCCGGCGTTGGCCGCACTTTCAACGTTATTAGCGCTCGACCCGATCGATCGATATGACCGTTCACGGGCACATCACTCCCAGCTCAACCGCCGTCTTGTGACCGACGCGGAGTGCGAAGGGCAACCGTTGTGGATAGGCCGATCGCGCGGCTTGAATGGCTTCGCTCAACGACTTGCCTAGGAAGTATTCTCCGGACTCCGGCTCAACCGCCACAAAGTCGTCCGGATTGGTAGCCTCCAGCTTTTCTCGCAGCCTTGCCTCATAAATCGCTTGCGCTCGGCGCGCCACGTCGATGGATTTATTGCTCGGCATAACCTCAAGCCTCATACGTTAAACTGCGTTCGCCAGCGCATTGTGTTATCATCACTTGGATTATACATTCTCTTCTAACTGCTGCGAAGGCAAATCGGCCTACCTGTTCGCTCCGCATGTCGCATTTAGACCGCCCCAATGCAACAAAGCGACCTCATCATCGTCGGCGGCGGGATTGTCGGCCTGGCCACCGCGTATCGCTTTCTGGAGCGCTTTCCCGGCAAGCGCGTCATCGTGCTGGAAAAGGAATCGGCGGTTGCCCGCCACCAGACGGGCCGCAACTCGGGCGTGCTGCACACCGGCATCTACTATCGGCCCGGCTCGCTCAAGGCGCAGAATTGCCGCGCCGGCAAGCTGGCGATGGAGGAATTCTGCCGCCAGCAGGAGATACACTACGTGCTATGCGGCAAGATCATTGTGGCCGTCGATGAGTCCGAGCTGCCGCGCATGGAGACGCTGCTGGAGCGCGGAACGGCCAACGGAGTGGTTTGCGAGCGGATCGGGCCCGAGCGGATTCGCGAGCTGGAACCCGAGGCCGTGGGCCTGGCCGCCATACACATTCCGGAGGCCGGCGTCGTCGACTACGCCCAAGTGGCCCGCCGCTTGGCGGAGATCATCGCCGGGCAGGGGAGCCAGATCGTGACCTCGGCCCGCGCCACCGGCATCCGCCGAGACACGAACCTCGCGATCGTGGAAACGACCGCCGGCGAATTCGCGGCCGAGCAGATCGTCAATTGCGCCGGCCTCTATAGCGACCGCGTCACGCGGCTCAGCGGCGTCAGGCCTTCGGCGATGATCGTGCCCTTCCGCGGCGAATTCTACGAGCTGCGGCCCGAAGCGCATCACTTGGTGCGAATGTTGATCTACCCGGTGCCCGATCCGCGCTACCCGTTCCTTGGCGTGCATTTCACGCGGCGGATCAACGGCCAGGTGGAATGCGGCCCGAACGCCGTGCTCGCTTTGGCCCGCGAAGGGTACCGCAACACGACGGTCAACGCCCGCGACCTGATCGAGACGCTCGCGTTTCCCGGCTTCTGGCGGCTCGCGGCCCGCTACTGGCGGATCGGCGCCGACGAGATGTGGCGGAGCTTCAGCAAGCGGGCGTTCGTGCGGGCCCTGCAGCGGCTCGTGCCCGCGATCGAGTCGCAGCACCTCGATTGGGCGCCGGCCGGCGTCCGCGCCCAGGCCGTCGACCGCGCTGGCCAGATGCTCGACGACTTCGTGATCGACGAAACGGAGCGAGTGATCAACGTGGAAAACGCCCCCTCGCCGGCCGCCACCGCCTCGCTCAACATCGGCCGCCTCGTGGTCGATCGCCTCGCCCCGCGATTTGAGTAGCCCACTGGCTGCATCGAACTGAACAACGCTCTGGCCGGAGGGCTACGCCCTCCGGACCGGGCCGCGTAGCGGTCCGGCTATTGGAAAGCAGGCGATTGCAGCGAGCGTTCGATTCACCACGGCGCTTCCATCGTGGAAACGATCTGCTGCGCCAGCCGTTCGATGGCCTGCTGTTGCGACGTGGCAACCGACTGCCCCACTTCGGGGATCAGGTTCGCCGTCTGGCCGATGACGACCAGCCCGGGCGGCACGGCCAGCGCCTGCGTGGGAACGATCGGCAGCCGGCGGCGGTTGAGCCAGGTCACCTCGGCCCGCAGCTCCACTTCAAAGAGGCGCGGATCGTCGAACTTGTTTTCCGTAAGGGTTCGCCGCGTATCGGATATCAACCGGGCGGAGAGGATGCTGTCGGCGCTGGGCGTGCTGACGACTTTATACGGCGTCTTGAGCTCGATCTCCTTGATCACCGCTTCGGTGAGCCGCTCGCCCAGGTCGCGGCGGTAGCTGTCGGATTCGATCATCGGCACGTACACGGTCGTCACGTCGGGCGCATAGAGCGAGCCGGCGCCGACCTGGTAGCCGACGCAGCCGGCGAGCGGGAGGAGGAGGATTGCAAATTGCAAAATGCAAATTGCAAATTGCGAATTGCGAACCATGCTGCGCTGGCATTTGGATCTCACGCAAAGTCGCAAAGACGCAAAGGACAAGAGAAATTCGTGAGCCGCAAGCCACATAGGAGAGTCAAATCCGTTGAACCTGGCTATTGCCTTTGCGCCTTGGCTTTGCGTGAGAAAACTGCGAGTCGATCAGCGCGTGGACGTGGACGATGGGGAATGGTCCGCAACCGGGTTTGGCGGCGTTTCCGCCACGCGCGTGCCGCCCTTTTGCAGCTCGGGGATGCGGGCCACGCGCGAGCGCTCGCTGCTCTCCGGGAACAAATCGACGAACCAGGCCATTCGCTTCTCCGGTTTCTCGGGCTCCTCGGCGATTTCGCCCAGCCGCTCGCGGGCCTTGGTGGCCAGCTCCGACTGCGGATATTTGTTCATCACCTGCGCGTAGTAATACCGGGCCGCCCCGTAGTGCTTCGTGCCGTCGAAATACTCCGCCATGCGGTAATCGCGCGTGGCGATTTCCTGGCTCAGCTGCGCTTCGGTCGTGCGGAGGCGTTCTTTCTCGTGCTCCGGCAGCCGATCGGCGAACTGCTGGCGGAGCTGCCGCACCAGCGTCTTGGCCTCTTCCAGCGGCGTGCCGTCGTAGTCCTCGCCCTGATACTTCCGAAGTTTTGCCTGTAGCCCCAGCAGATGCGCTTCGTACTGCCACTCGCTCCGCGGATACTCGCGGCGCAGCAGCGTATAGTGATCATCGGCATCGTCGAACCGGCCGCGCTGAAAATAGATATTCGCCGTCGCCATGATCGCGTCGTCGGCCCGCGGGCCGGTGGGGTCGTTCAGGCGGATGTTGTCGTACGTCTTGATCGCATGGCCGATCGTGTCGAACCACGGCCTCGTCTTGTCGTAGGCGTTCGGCGTCAGCGCCCAGTCGGGGTAGTGCTGCTCGTAGTTCTCCCAGTATTGGGCGATTTTCCACTCGCGGTCGATCACCATATCCATGTACCGCGTGTTGAGATGCTCCTTCACCAGCGCGTCGTAGGCGTCGCGGGCCTTGATGTAGCGATCGCCGAAGTAGTAACTCTCGGCGAGCATGAACATCGCGTCCTGCTTGATGGTCGAATGCGGCCCGCGGGCGATCGCCGACTTGAACGCCTCGGCGGCCCCCGCATAATCCTGCGCGCGGAACAGACGATCGCCCTCCGCGTAGGCCTCGCGCGCGGCCGTTTCGCTCGGACCCAGGCCGACCGCCGTCTTCACCTTGTCGTACTGCACGCGAGGATCGAGACCCGGAATGAGGCCGACTTCCGCTTTCGCCTCGCCCGCTTCGACAACCCGTTCCGTCGCGACGGGCGCCTGGATGGGCCGGCCGTCGCCGTCGAAGTATCCGTCCACGCCCTCGACCTTGTATCCCCGGCCGGGATCGAAAACCGCGCTCGACTTGTGCTTCTTCCACCATTCGCGCGAGCCCACCGGCGCATCGCTGGCGAACGGGTTCCAAGAAGTTTGCGCGTGAGCGGCCGGCCGCGCAAAAAGCAGCGCCAGCGCGATGGCCACGATGAGCGGCCAAAGGCGCAAGCGGGCGCGAAACAACGGGCAGCGCGGCGACAATGAGCGTATACCCATGGCGGTAGAGAACGAGCGCAGAACGGCGGAGCACCCGGCGACGAGGGGCGGAAAGTACGCCATTTGCTAGCGCGGCGTCAAGAGCAAAGCAGAAGGTGTCGGGTGTCGGGTTTCAGGTGTCAGCTATCAGCCAAATGAGGGAAAAGCAGTCGAGCAGCAGAGCGGTAGAACCCGACGTCGATAGCTGCTGCTCTACTGCTCGTCTGCTGTTATCGTCGGCCGACGGCCGATAGCTGGAGCTGGCAGCCGATGGCGCCCGCGCGAGCACGCCGTGTCGGCTGCGAATCGGCCGAGCTGCGCGGCTGTATAGTCGCGGTTGGGCGTCTTTTTCGAGGAATTGCGTAGATGCGCAAAATTCCCCTCCGGGGTTTTGCGCACCTGTCGCGAAGTTGAGACAGGCGTGTGTGATGGAGCGCGAAGGCGCGCTTCGCGGGGAGCGCAGAGCGGCGCGTACCGAGAGCGCCATTCACGGCCACTTCATATCCGCTTCGTCCTCGGCGATCCACGCTTTCAATTGCTCGCGCGAGAACTTACGGGGGGCCGGCAATTGGCCGCCCTGTTCGCGCAATCGCGCCGCGAGGAACAACAGTAATTCCTGCTTCTCGGCCGGCCGCAGCGCATCGACGGCTGCTTCGATTTCAGAAAGCGTGCTCATGCCAAGATTATACCTCGCGGGCGCTCCGGCTACCACGGCGACCGTGCTAACGTGAGGCAATGCCGAGGAGACCTGCGGTCGGCGGGTGGTGCGGAGTCGGGAGACCCGCGCACAACAGACTTTGTGCTCGCGTAGTCGCGGCAAGTGTATTGAGCGACTTTTTCATCCCTTCGGCTACGTTCATTGGTACTCGTCTAAACGATTGTTCTCGTGCGTCAATAGCCGCATCAGCTTGGGGTGGATGAAAAGTTTTTCACGACCAACCGCGCGCTCTTCCAGAACGCCGATCTCAACGAGCTGTTTTAGATACCGAGATGCCGCCCGGCGCTCAGCAAGTTTGACGTCTACCAGGTTTTGAATCCGGCAATACGGCAACTCGAATATCAAGTCCACAAGCTCACGACTATAGATTTTTGGACATTCGGAGCGCACATACTCGGCCGTATGCGCCGAC
>CAZHIV010000217.1:0-2986 GCA_964532675.1 uncultured Planctomycetaceae bacterium | reverse complement strand
CCAGGGGTTTCCTCGAGCCCGTAAATCTTGATGTATGGCGTTGCGTGTCGCGCAGCGCCGACCACGTGGTCGGGAATTGCGTCACCGTCGATGTCGCCCAAGGCGACATGGACACCGGTCGGCTCGGTGCCGAACGACTCCATCTCAATCCATTCTGTATGCTTATTGGTGGAGAGGGTGAGGAGCAATTGCTGCGCGCCGGTCGCCGAGTTCTGCGGCGCAATGACGATATCCGGAATGCCGTCGCCGTCGAGATCGCCGGTGGCGACCTGCACGCCGCCGCTGCCGGCCGGGATCGGCGGACCGAAATCGGTGAATGCCGTATTTAGCTGCGCCTTCTTGATGTTGTAGTCCCACTTGCAGCACCCGGCGCGGGCGGCGATGACGTCCGTGGTCATGTCGCCATCGACGTCGCCGGTGGCCACGCTGACGCCGCCGGAAAAGCCGTCGAAGATATCGTCGAACTCACCGAGCAATTCGGGCGATTCGCCGTCGACGCCACCCATTTTGATGTATACGCCAGGCGAAGCCGCGCCGGTGGCCGGCGTCGCCACGATATCGGCGTGGCCGTCGCCGTCGAGGTCGCCGGTCGCGACGCGCACGCCGGTGCCGGACGGAAGCGTCGAGCTCAGATCGATGTTCACCTTCGGGAAGTGTTTCCCGTCGACAACCACTTGCGGCGCACCCCGGCCGGGGCCAACGATGATTTCGCTGAAACCGTCGCCATTGAGGTCGCCGGCGGCGACGTGGACCCCCAGCGTCGAATCGGGGAAAGGATTGGGGATGCTGAAGATTGCGGCGTCGTTGTGGACGTCGTAGACGCCGATGTCGGCCGCCGTCAACTGCGAGGGGTTGGAGATCGACAACAAACCGGCCCCCACGCAACTCGCCTTAAGCAACCGATAGCGCGGTTGCTTCTTGCCATAGCGTTTCATTAGCGCAGCTCCCGTCAGGTTTAGTCGAGAAGACGATCACCCTAGCGACATTTTAACAGTTCCCGCGGCCCTTACTACTCAAAATCGAGCTCTCCCTTTATTTTTTTTCTTGACCGCCTGGCGACTTCCGATGGCCGCATGGGGCTCAGCCGCCGCCGGCAAACGGCGGTAGCCGAGATACCGGAAGCTGTCCGGGAATTAGAGAAATGTGTGAATCGGTAGGAAGCTCCCTCTGCGGCGCATGCGCGCAGACCGCAACCTTCTCAATGCGGCCCCGGCCGCGGTCACGGCGAAGCGGCAAGGTGTTGCGGCGGCCCCACGAACGCCGCGACATATTCAAATCCTCGACCAGAGGAGAGATCAATCGGCGAGTCGCTTGCGCCAATAGCCGGGGCGCCGCTTCAAGTGCGCGACGGCAATACCGATAATGCGATCGGCTCTTTCGATGTAGACCAAGGCGTACGGGAAGCGATGCAGCTTGAAGAATCGCGTTCCGTGAAGATAGGAACTCCACGACTGCGGATGGCGCATCACCGATTCACGAGCGCGGCGAAGTTCTTGCCAGAATTCTTCCGCAGCGCGTTCACTGCGTTCGTCGTACCAGTCAAATGCCTCCCAGGCTTCCTGGATTGCGTCGGGGTGATACTCAAAGTGTTGGTCGCCCATCGCCGCGAATCATCCTTTCGGCTTCCTCCGCCGGAATCGTTTTGACCCGGCCCGAATCGATGTCGGCGATGCGGCGGGCGATCTCGTCGCTCCAGGCGGCTTCCACTTCGTCGGCCGGTTCCTCCGGGCCGTGATCGACCGTTTCGGCGATCAGGCTCTCCTGCAGTGCGTCGATGACCCGCTCCCGCTCCGCAACAGGCAGTTGCAGTGCTGAGGCGATGATTTCGTGAGGCGTCATATTGGTTGCCATCGTGATGCTCCGTGGTGCCCATTCTATCCTATCACCACTGCCTCGTTCGTCCAAGACAATCCGCGGGCGGACCTACGCCGCTCCCTCGGCCACGACGTAGGCCACGGCGAAGCTGCGGCAGTGGGAGATGGTGACGTGCAGGCGGGCGATTTCGGCAGCCTGCATGACGTCGCGCGCCCCGCCGCGGAGCTTCACGGTGGGCGCGCCCTTGGCGTTGTTGCGGATTTCGATGTCGCGCCAACTGATGCCACGGCGCCAGCCGGTGCCGAGGGCTTTGAGGACGGCCTCTTTGGCGGCCCAGCGGCCGGCGTAGTGCTGCGTCGCCGCTTTGCGAGCGCTGCAGTATTCGATCTCGTGATCGGTGAACACCCGCGTGATGAACAACTCGCCGTGCCGCTCGATCATCTTCGCGATCCGCAGACATTCCACGATGTCGATGCCGGTGCCGAGAATGGGCATGGGGAAGGAAGGTGTCGGGTGTCAGGTGTCGGATGTCGGGTGGTTGGCGTCGGCCGCCAGGCCGAATCGATGGCGGTTGCGCTGCAGTGAGTAAACGGTTCCGGTCGCGGCCGCGGCGACGAGTGCCGCGTCGAGGCACCACAGGGCGGCGCGTTGGGGCGTCAGCTCGCGGCGAAAATACTCGCCCGGCGACCAGGGTGTTTCGGGGCGGAACAAGGCGACTTCGGCGGAGCGGGCCCGCGCCTCCTGCCATTGTCGTCGGAAATCGCGGTACAGCCAAGCGTGCTGGGCCAACACGGCGACGAGGGCCAGCATCACCGTGCCGACGACGAGATGCCTCCGGCCGGCGAGCCGTTGGCTCGCGGCTATAGCGCTCAACAGGCCTCCCAGGGCGGCGCCGACGGCCACCGAGACGAGGCCGATGGGCGCACGGCCGGAAACGTGTAGCACCGCGGCAAGCCAAGCGGCGGCGACGGCGGCGATCGATCCGGCGGCGTACCACAACAGCATTTCAATCGCCCTCGCCTGCCCCGCCTCGCGCGCGTCCGGCAACCCGCTGGCGGTTTAGCTAAGCCGCAAGCGGAAATTGCGCGCCCACGCCGTTATGCCGTCGAATCGAGCGCCTGCGCCAAGTCGGCGACGAGGTCGTCCGGGTTCTCGACGCCGCAGGCCAGGC
>CAZHIV010000216.1:0-6444 GCA_964532675.1 uncultured Planctomycetaceae bacterium | reverse complement strand
CCGGCTCGTTGGCAGCCGCGTTGTGTCGCAAGCACCAGTCGGCGGTGCGGATGGCTCGCGGGCCCGAGCGGTTTGCCGCCACCAGCGCGTCGCGCCACGCAGGCGGCGGGCCGCCGACGAGCGGGAGGATGCTCGTCCCGTCGCAAGCAGTCGCCGGTGCTTCGGTATCGCCGCCGACCCAATCCAGCAGCGTGGGAACGAGATCCATTGAGGAAACGAGCTGGCCGGTGCGCGCCAGCCGGCCGCGGCCGTCGGGGAAACGAATCAGCCAGGGCACGTGGAGCTGCTCGCCGTACAGGCGCGGGTCGACGCCGCCGATGCGGCGATGCTCGCCGAGCGGATAGCCGCGCGTGCCGAGCAGCAACACGAGCCATTCACAATCGGCGCCCGCCGACTCGACTGCTTCAAGGAGAGTAGTCCAAGCCGCGTCGAGCACCATCACTTGGGCAGCGTACGCGGAGGCGAAGCGAAACACGGCGTCGGGGTCGTCTTGCTGGTCGATGAAGAAGTCGGGCGGGGCGGTGGTTTCAACGGGCGGCGGATCGCCTTCGTCCAGCAGCGAGCGCTGCAAATCGAGCGGCGCGTCCCACGGCCCGTGCATGCCGCGGGCGTGCAGCCAGACCATTTGCGGCGCGGGCGCGGCGGCCCTGATTACGTCGCTCGCCGCCGCGAACAGCCGGGCGACGTCGGTGTTCGAAACGTCCTCAGCTCGCGATGGATCGACATCGACACTCGTCGAATCTGACAGTTGAACGCAGTGGTCGAACTGGGATGCCGGAGCGTACGACGTCACGTCGGCCGCGTCGGTGACGAGCGTGGTCGTGTAGCCGCGATGGGAGAGCAGTCGCGGCAACGAGGGAGCGTTTTCGCTGGCCGATTGGGGCTGCACCGCGTGTTGCGATTGCCACAGGGCCCGATACACGTCGGCTAGCTCGGTGGAAGGCGCGTAGCACCAATCGACCAAAAAACACTGGGCCGCGAAATCGTCCAGCGCCGGCGTGGGAAACATCGTGTTGCCGTAGGCACCCAACGCGGATGCGCGGAGGCCGTCGACGGCGACAATCAGGATGTGGCGCTGGGGCATGACCGCGAATATAACGGTCGCCGAGGGCGGCAGCCACCTCAGCCGCTGCGGCGCCATTCGCGCCAGAGGAGCTGCGGGTAGACCCAGGCGTCGCGGGCGTAGCGGCCGGCGAGGCGGCGCGGCTCGCTTGCCAGGCGATGAAGCCATTCCAAACCGGCGCGGCGCATCCACACGGGCGAACGGCGGCGGTGGCCGGCCAGGAAATCGATCGTCGCGCCGGCGCAGAGGGCGACTTTCGCCCGCAGCGCGTGACGATGACAGTGCACCCACAACTCTTGCTTCGGGGCGCCGAGACCGACGATGACAAGGTCGGGCGATGCGGCCGCCACGGCGGACAGGATGCGGGCCGTTTCGGCCCGGTCGTTCTCGAATCCCGGCGGGGGAGAGCACGTGCCGACGACCTCGACGCCCGGCCAGCAGCGTTTGATGCGGGCGGCCGCCGCGCGGGCCACGCCCGGCGCGGCGCCGAGCAGGAACACTTTGAGCGGAGTTTCGGCCGCGTCGAACAGCCGCGGCACGAGGTCGCTGCCGGCCACGCGCTCCGGCAGCGGCCGGCCGAACAGCCGCGAAGCCAGCACGAGCGGCGCCCCGTCGGCCAGCACGAGCGACGCATCTGCATACGCTTCGCGCAAATCGGCGCGGCGCTGGAACAGCACGGCATGGTCGACGTTGGGCGTCACCACGTAACGGCACGCGTCGCCGCCCGGCTCGCGGCACCACTCGAGCACGCGGTCGACCGACTGCCGCATCGTGACGCGGTTGATCTGCATGCCGAACAAGTTGACATGCGTGGCACGCCCGGAGTTTGTCAATTTGGGTGCCATGGCACCCATCGTCGCTTGCTGCTTCAAGTTCACGGTGAGGCCGGCGAACGCGAACAAGAGCAGGGGCTGCGAGGGGATGAGCGTGAGGTCGTGGAACAGGGCGGAGCACAGGTAATTGGCCAACAGGGCGAGCATTAGCACGCCGTGCGAATGCATCCACGAGGCCGGATGCTGCCCGCGGACGAGCGACCAGGCGGTGCGCGTCCAAACGACGAACATCGCGGCGAACGCCGCCAGGCCGACGAGGCCCGTTTCGGTGAGCACGCTGAGCAGCGTATTGTGATGGTGCAGCGGGCGCAGCGACTCCAGCTCGAAGTCTTGGGAGCGATCGGACAGGTACGGCAGTTTCTGGTCGTAGAACCGGCCAAAGCCGACGCCGGATATCGGATGATCCTTGAACATCTGCCACGAGACGTAGGCGAACGAAGCGCGCTGATCGACCGAATGGCTCGCCTCGGCCGCGGAGCCTTCGCGCTCCAGGCCCATCAGGTGAGACCACGACACGGCGGCCAGGAGCATGCCGACGAAGGTGGCCGCCCCGAGCGCCGGCAATCGCCAGCGGCGGGGGATTTCCACGGCGGCGACGACCAGGCCGCTGGCCGCCATCCCCAGCCAGGTGGATCGCGTGTAGGTCAACAGCACGCCGCCGGCCAGCAGCGGCAGCACGATGCACAGCGCGAGCTGCTGTCCTCGCCGCCGGGCGTGTCCCAGCAGCGTCCAGGCGCACCACAACGAGGCGGTGAGGTACAGGCCCAAGCTGACTGCGTTGAGCTCGGGCCCGCGTGCGCGGCCGAAATGCGTGCCGAGCGCCGGGTCGGCGATGTAGCGGGGAAAGACCAGCGCCCACTGGCCGGCCACTTCCAGCACGCCCGTCGCGGCCAGATAGATGCCCAACAGCACGAGCGCCATCAGCATTCGCGACCAATCGGCCGGCTTGATTTCAATCTGCCGCGCGACGAAGTACAGCGCGGCGGGGATCAGGAAGCTGGTTAAGAGCCGCCCCCACTTCGACGTGGCGCCCAAGCCGTATTCGGGCTGGCCGCTTAGCAGCGCGCTGACGACGACGACAAACAGACAAACGCCAAGCGCGATATCGCCGGCGGCCAGCGGCCGGAGCGCGAGCCGGCCGAAGCGCCACTGCGCGGCCAGGCCCGCCAGCAGCCCGACGAGCATGAGCCGATCGAGCGTAACGGGCAGCGGGCCGACGTGCGTGTTCCAGAACTCGTATCCGAGGACGTACCCGACAACGAGCAGGGCACCGCAGCCGACGAGGAGCGATCCCCGGCGGGCATAAATGGCGGCCCACACGATCGCGGCAAGCCCGAGGACGGCGACAACAACAGGCATGGGCTAACCTCGCTGTTCGGCGCTGCGAATGGCCTCGTCGAGCGTCATGCCCTGAAACATTCCGAAGCTGCCCACTTTGAGCGGGGAGCCGTTTGCTTGGGAACCGTCTTTAGCATGTCCGTTCGCGGCGGCGCCGTTTGTTGGGGTGTTGGTTATATCGAAATCGCCCGCGCGGGGCGCGGGCACGGGCGTGCCGAACAGGAACACCAGTCCGAAGCCGAGCAGCAAGCCGCCCACGCCACCGGCGGCGGTGATGGTCTTGCGTGCCGGCCCCACCGGCCGGATGCCGGCCTCGACGCCGTCGATGCGGCTGATGACGCTCGCGCTGCGGGCGCCGGCCTGACGGGCGCGGGCGTCGGCGAGGTTCTTACGGGCCGCTTCCACCAGCCGAGTGTGGTTGGCGACCGAGGCGGCGAGGTTGGAGTACTCGGCCCGCGACTCGGCCAGCCGCGCCAAGCGGTCGCGGGCGGCGGTCCACTTGCCGGAAAGCGCCTCTTCACGCTCGGCGGAAAGCTCGATATCGACTTCCAGACCGCGAATGGCGACGGACAACTCCTCGTGCAACTGGCCACGGATCAGTTCCTCCGCGTCGCGGGCATTGACGACGACCGGATGCTTTTCGGTAAGGCTGCCGAGCAGGTTCGCCGTGTAGACTTGGGCGTTGACCAGCGCCGTTTTGAGCTGGTTCACGGCGGGTTGCGACACGAGCAGCGCGTTCGGCGTGGCCAGCAGCTCTTGCGGGTCGCGCCGGGCGGCGGTGAGCAGCTTGAGCAGCCGCACGCTTTCACGATGGCGCGCTTCGTTCGCGCGCCGCTCGGCCTCGATGGCCTGCAGCTCCAGCGACACCTCGCCCTGGCCGCCGATCTCGGCATTGAGATTCCGCAGCTCGGCCAGGTCGGGTCCGATCTTGGCCTCGAAGGCCGAGAGTCGGGCGGTCTGCGCTGCCAGGTCGCCGTCGGCCATGGCGACCGTTCGCTCGAGCTCGGTGATCATGCCCTGGGCCCGCTGGTCGCGAATCTCCTGCATGCGGTGCTCCAACTGGCGGCAGAACGCGGCGACCAGAGCGCTGGCCCGCTCGCGGTCGCGGTCGCGGATCGAAAGGTAGAACACTTCGGTCTTGCCGAACTCGGCGCCGCCGGGCGGCCGCATGTCTATGCTTTCGCGGAAGTCTTCGACGTCGAGTGGCGTCGGCCACTGGGCGGGCCGACGGTACCGGCGCGGCGGACCGACCTCGCGCAGCGTGGCCTGCACCACGCCCTGACTCTTGGCCAACTCGAGGATCGTTTCCTGCAGCGTCTTCATTTCCGACAGGTCGGAGAATTTGCCGAGCTGCTCGTCGGAAACGCTCGCGGCTTCCGGGCGGATGATGAGCGCCTGCGTGGCGCGCCACTGCCGGGGCGCCACGAGCGAATAGGCCGCGGCCAGCACGGCACAAGCGACGGCGGGGATCGCCCACCAGCGGAGGTGCGTGCGGAGCGTTTGGATCAAATCGAGCGGGCTCAAGGCGGTGTCGGCCGGCGGAGTCACTCGGGCATCGGATGGCTGGTTCATGAAAGCGGCCTCGGAGATGGCGTACCAGGTGGGATGGAAACCTAATGTGGTGGCGGCAGCAGGGGCAAAGGTCGTGCCCGGCCGCGGACGCGGCGACAACGGGATGCGACGCGCCAATGCCTAAGTCGCTTGTGAACCGCGGGTTATCGACGGGGCGGTGCTCGCCGCGAGTCGCGATTTGCATGGAATCGAGCGCTTCTTGTGGTTGCGTTTCCGCAACGTGTGGCGGGGGCTCAACGAAACGGGCACTCGGTGCAGGCCGCACAATCGGCACCCGTCGCCGCGGGCAGGCGATCGCCGTTTGCATTATTTCGCGGCTGCGGCAGGGTTTTGTGACGGGCCTGCCGAAGTGGGGCCGTGGCGCCTAGCGGCGGGTATTGCGTTTGCAGAAGTGCCGGCGGGGCAGTGGGAGTTCAAATCACGCGCGGGGGCGACGCATGAGCGTTCAGATTATTACCACGTGGGAGGAGCTGGCCGCTCTCGAACCGTCATGGGGCGGGCTCGACGGCGGCATGCCATTCCGCTCGTGGGATTGGCTGGCCTCTTGGTGGAAACATTATGGCACCGGCGAGCGGCAGCTTTACGTGCTGGCCGTTTATGATGACAACGCCGAAGGTAACGCCGGGCGCCCGTTGGGCGTCGCGCCGTGGTATCTCGATCGCACGGTGGTAACGGGAAACGTCGTCCGCTGGCTCGGCAGCGGCGAAGTGTGCACCGATCACCTGTCGCTCGTCTGCCGGCCCGAACATTGTGATCAAGTCGCCCAGGCCGCCGCCGAAGCGCTCACCACGGCCTGCGACGATTGGGACCGGCTCGATCTGGGCGCGGTGGACGCGGACGACGTGCCAACCGCCCGACTCGTCGCCGCGCTCGAGGAGCGCGATTGCCTGGTCTCGCGGCACGCCGCCGATGCGTGCTGGTCGCTCGAATTGCCGCCGACGTGGGAAGATTACCTGGCCGCGATCTCGAAGTCGCACCGCAAGCAGTTGCGTCAGCTCGAGCGGCGGGTGCTCGAATCGGGACGCGTGACATGGCATCACGTAACGTGTGCCGACGAATTGGCGGCGGCCTGGCCGGTGCTGGTCGATCTGCACCAGCGGAGGCGGCGCAGTCTCGGCGAGCCGGGTTGCTTCGCGTCGCGGCCGTTTCACGATTTTCACCGCGAGGTCGCGGGCCGGCTGCTCCGCCGCGGCCTGCTTCGCGTCTCGTGGCTGGAACTGGACGGCGCGCCGGCGGCGGCCGAGTATCACATGGCCGGCGGCCGCGCGACGTATGCCTACCAGGGCGGCGTCGATCCAGAACGGCTCGAAGACGAACCGGGGCGGCTGTCGACGGTCCTTTGCCTCCGCCGGGCGATTGAGGAAGGCCACGCGGAGTTCGATTTCTTGCGCGGCGACGAGCCGTACAAGGCCCATTGGCGGGCCGTGCCGCGCCCGACGTACGACTACCGCGTCGTTCCCAACCGGCGGCTGGCGCGCCTGCGAGGCCGCGTGTTGAATCTAACCGGGGCGATCCGCGATTGGGTGCGTCAAAGTGCGCCGGATTCCATTGGTTCGAGCTGAATGCAAACTGGATTAAAAACCGCATGTTCGACACGACAACCCCGATAGCCGGCGAACTACGCCCGCCGGTCCGGCT
>CAZHIV010000215.1:0-5169 GCA_964532675.1 uncultured Planctomycetaceae bacterium | reverse complement strand
AGCGAGCCTCCGAGTTCACCCCGGAAGCTTTCCGGTTCTTCAAGCGAGCCTCCGGGTTCACCCCGGAGGCTCACCCGCGACCTCGGCGGCACCGCCACCACCGACGAGTTCGTCGCCGCCGTCCTCGCCGCGATGTAAATCGGCTTCCGTGTGGTTCGCGCAGCAGAAATCGATTGCGCTATTGCCGCATCAATAGGCGAATCGGCGGACGCCAACTGCCCGGGGGGGAGGTTTTCCGCACTTGCCGTTTCCCGGCAAAACCGCCGGTCAAACCGCGCCAGGCTTGTTTGTGATCGGCCCCCGCGCGCCCTATAATGTCGGATGTCGCCGACGAGCGGTGTTCGGGGATTCGGGGAACGGATACGGAGTGACGAAACCATGGCCCATCGAGTGTATCCCGGCTTCGCAATGTGGATCGGCACGGCGCTGGTGGCCATCGTAATGATTTCGGCGGCTGGTGCCGCGTTGGCCCAAGAGCAGCCGGTGATGATCAGCGGGCCCAATGGCCAGCAGATGACGCCCGAGCAGATGAAGGCCATGATGGAGGCCCGTCGCGGTGGGCGGCGCGGGAACGATCAGCCCGCCCAGCCGCCGCAGGAAGCCAAGCCCGACGACAAGGACAAGAAGAAAGAGGGCGAAGGCGAGGACAAGA
This sequence comes from uncultured Planctomycetaceae bacterium, assembly GCA_964532675.1. Classification (GTDB taxonomy): domain Bacteria; phylum Planctomycetota; class Planctomycetia; order Pirellulales; family Lacipirellulaceae; genus JABDGM01. The sequence goes on along the minus strand of CAZHIV010000215.1, from coordinate 4,517 downwards.
AAAAGGAGGAGGGCGGCGAGAGCGTCAAGCGGCCCGAGAAGCCGCCCCGCGCCCCCGATCCCCGCGAGTTCGAAGTGGCACTCGACGAGAAAGGCCGCGTGCCGCCGTTCAACTTCATCGGCCAGCCCTGGCCCGACGTGCTGCAGTGGCTCGCCAACATCTCGAAGTCCAGCCTCGATTGGCAGGAGCTGCCGAACGACTATCTCAATCTCACCACGCAGCGCAGCTACACGGTCGACGAGGTTCACGACCTGATCAACCGCCACCTGCACGCCCGCGGTTACACGTCGATCCAGGCCGGCGAGGTGCTGAGCGTCTTCAAGATCGAAAAGCTCGATCCCAGCCTCGTGCGCCGCGTCGCCGAGGACGAGCTGTACGATGCCAAGCGATACGACTACGTGAAGGTCGCGTTCGAGCTGCCCGAGGGGATGGAGGTCGACAAGGCCAAGGACGATGTGAAGCAGCTGCTCAGCCCCAGCGCGAAGGTCTTCCCGCTGGTCACGACCCGCCGTCTCTTGGTGATGGACGCCGTGGCCAACCTCCGCACCGTGAGCGAGCTGTTGAACCAGGAGCGGATGGTGCAGGACGGCCGGCTCATTCCGCGCGAGTTCGTGCTGCGCTTCGCCCGGCCGCAGCACGTGATCGAAACGCTGTACGTCATCCTGGGCGTCGATCCGAAGGCCAAGCCGCAGCAAACCGATCCCCGCATGCAGCAGCAGCAGATGCAGATGATCCAGCAGATGCAGCAGCAGGGCAAGGATATCTCGAAGCTGCTGCCCAAGTCCGACGCGCCCGAGGTGTACCTGGCCTACAACCGCCAGCGCAATAGCGTGCTGGCCAACGCTCCGCCGGCCGAAATGAAGGAGATCGAGCGGACGATCAAGCTCATGGACGTCCCCTACGGCGGCGAAGCCGCTGTAGCTGGGGTCTCCGACCCCGGATCGTCGGTCAACGAGCGGACTATGAAAAAGTACCAGCTCAGCACGCTCGACCCCGAGAACCTCATGGAGATTCTTTCGGAGATCGGCAACCTCAGCCCGTTCGCCGAGTTCCGCGTCGACTCGAAGAGCAAAACGCTGTTCTCGCTGGCCAGCAACGCCGATCACGAAAAGATCGACCGCTTGATCGATCAGTTCGACGGCACCGGCCGCGAGTTCGAGGTCGTCTGGCTGCGGCGGCTTCCCGCCGACGCAGTGGCCGCCACGATCTACAAGCTCATGGGCGGCCAGAACGAAGAAAAGGACAACAAGAACGATCGCCGGCGCTACTACTACAGTTGGTACGATCGCGACAACGACGAGGATGAGAGCAACACCGTAAAAGGCTTCGGCGTCGACGCCGATATCGAGAACAACCGCCTGCTGCTCTGGGCCAACAAAATCGAGATGCAGCGCGTCCGCGACCTGTTGGTCAAGCTCGGCGAAATCCCCAGCGGCAAGGCGGACGAGCGCCCCGTGCGCTTCATCCAGCCCGCCAGTGGCCAGTCGACCGAAGAGCTGTTGGAGCAGCTTCGCAGCGCCTGGTCGGCCGCCGGCGGCAACGAGCTGATCATCAAGACGCCGCCCCAGCGCGAGGCCGAGGCCTCCGCCGAGAAGAAACAGGACGACGCCGACGATCCCCAAGCTGATGAGCCGGCCGAGGACCGGTCGACCGGCTTGCATCGCTCGCCGCGAATTGCCGCCCAGTTAGTCCAGCTCGCCGAGGAGCCCGCTGTCGTGACGGATCGAGGTACAGAAAGAAGCGAGGCAGTAACCGGCGTCGACGAACCGGCGACATCGACCGAGGACGAATCGGAAAAACCGCCCGTCACGATCGCCGTCACCGAGGACGGCCGGATCATGCTCAGCTCGCCCGACACCGTGGCCCTGGATCGGCTGGAAGCGTTGATCGAGCAACTGACGCCGCCGGAGAAGCGATTCCGCGTTTATCGCCTCAAGCACACTCCCGCCTCCCACATGTACTGGGACCTGGCCGATTACTTTGCCGAGGACTTGCAGGCCGAGGACGACGGCAACGACTTTTTCAGCTGGTATTGGGGCCGGGGCTCCAGCAGCAACCAATCAAGCAGCATCGGCCTCTCCAAGCGCCGCAAGCTGATGATCACCTACGACGTGCCGAGCAACAGCATCCTGGTGGCCAACGCCTCGCCGAGCCAGCTCGTGGAAATCGAGCAATTGATCGAGGAGTTCGACCGCCCGGCCCGCTCCGACTCAGTCGAGATCCGCGAAACGGCCGCGATCAAGATCCACTATTCGCGCCCGTCGGTCATTGCCACCGCTGTGAAAGAGGTCTATCGCGACCTCCTGAGCTCGCGGGATAAGGAATTTGCTCAAGGCAACCAGCGCGAACAGCGCACCAGCGCCGAGCGCATGACCGTGATCAACTATCCCGGGTCCTCCTCCGGCGGCGACGATCGGCCGTCGCCCGTCAAGGTCGGCTTTGACGGCGCCCTTTCTCTGGGGGCCGACGACGTTTCCGGCGTGCTGATCGTGTCGGCCCAAAGGGGCATCTTCAACGACATCGTCCGCCTCGTGCAGGAATTGGACGCCGAAGCGGCGCCGAAGACCACGGTCCAGGTCCACCGCGTGAACGGCAACGTCACCGCGGCGGCCCTGCAGAAGGCGCTCGACGAGGCGGTGGGCAAGTCGTGGCTCGGCAGCCGGCCCGAGCAGACCGGAACCGCCGCCGCCGATGAGCAGCAGCGCGACGGCGACCGCGACCGGAATCGCGACCGCCGCCGCGGCCGCGACAACGACTAACGCGCTCGGCGTCGGCCGGACAAGCACGCCAGCGCGCCGAGCCCCGCCAGAACGATCGCCGATGGCTCCGGAATCGTCGGATACTGCGCGATGATCGCTTGCTCGCCCTGCTGCCAGACGTTGCCGTCCCCGAAAACTTCGAAAATCTGCTTTTCGATACGAAGCTGATCGCCAGGAAGAATAGTACTACCGGACGAGAAAAAAATGTCAATCGCTCGATAGTGCCCGCCGTTGCCGCCGCCAAAAAAAGGATCGCCCTGGAGTGCGTAATCCAATCCCTCGGCAAGAAGCACGTTGTTGCGATAGACATTTATCGTGTTTCGATCGAACAAGAAACCGGGGTCATCCGGCGTATTGATCGTCGTCGTCGAGAGGACTTTTTCATGCCAATCCGTCCAGACATCGGTCCCGACGTTATTAATTATCTCCACGATGTCCAGGCGGTCACCGCTGAACGTATTCGGAGCGGGCCCGACGAGCCGCTTCTCCCAGGGGCCAAAACCTGTGTTATGCGATACCGATCCGTCGATCGCGAACCGATTCAGGGACTGGTTGTACGGCACGATGTCAACATGCGAAGTACCATTGGGATTGCCGCTGGCGAGAATCGCCTGTGCGCGAGTGCTCGTCTGAGAGAGGGAGACAACGATAAGCGTCCCTACTCCAAGGTACATTGCTTTAAAAGTACTCATTAGTCACTCCCTTATTCGGTAATTAGGCCCAGCACAGCTCTTGGCACATACCATACAGCCAGCTTGCGATAAACTAACAACCTTACCCCGCGATGTCAAACAAAAGTTGGTCAAAACGCGCCTGAAAATTGCCGCCGATTCGGGCTGACACCCTGCATATCAAGGGGGCTCGCCTTTAGCACCGGCGCGTTACCGGCGCGCACGGCGCGCACGCCTCTTCGCCCGGCGATTCGAACTCCACCGTCGAGTGGTGAATGCGAAACTGCTCGCCGAGGCGACGCTTGATCTCCATTTTTATTTCCGTCCACTGCGCCAGATGCTCATCATCCACGACCACGTGCGCCTCCAGCGCACGATCGTGCTCGTCGAGCTCCCAAAGGTGCAAGTGGTGGATTTCGATCACGCCGTCGATTGACTGCAGCTCGGCCACGAGCGCATCGGCGTCGACGTCGGCCGGCGCGCCTTCCATGAGAATGTGAATCGAGCGGCCCATCATCGCGAGGCTCTGCCAGAGAATGTACCCGGCAATGACGAGCGTGATGACCGCGTCGATCCAGTAAATGCCGAACCAGAGGATCATCGCGCCGGCCAGGATAACGCCCAGCGAAGCGAAGGCATCCGCCAGGTTGTGCAGATAGGCCGCGCGGACGTTCAGGTTTCCGCGGGACATGGCGAACAGCAGCACCGCGGTGCCGACGTCGACGGCCAGCGCCACCGACGCCACGACAACGACGATCCAGCCGTCGATTTCCCGCGGCTCGATCACGCGAGCGATCGCCTCATACGCGAGGTACAGGCCGACGACAATGAGGATCGTGAGGTTGATCAGTGCGCCGATGATCTCGGCGCGGCGATAGCCGAACGTGCGGCGTTCGTCGGACGGCCGGCGGCCGATCCGCCGCGCAATCAGGGCGATCACCAGCGAGCCGCAGTCGTTGAAGTTATGCAGCGCATCGGCCAGCAGCGCCAGGCTGCCGGCCAGAACGCCCGCGATCAGCTCGACGACCGTCAGCAGAAAGTTCAATGCGACGGCGCCGATAAGACGACGGTCGCTGAGATGCTCGCC
>CAZHIV010000214.1:0-12912 GCA_964532675.1 uncultured Planctomycetaceae bacterium | reverse complement strand
TTGGGTTGTGTCCCCTGGCTTCACACCACCAACGCAGAGTTCCGTATGGCGATCGGCGACTACATCCGCAGCTCCCAGGTCTGGAAGAGCATCTTCCGCCACCCGGCCCCGCGCGACCGGCGCAACCGTGTGGTCGTGATGCTGACCAATGTCTTCCTCCACCTGCACCCCGTGTCGGTACGCAGGAGCGGCATCGCTCTGAGCTACACGTGGTGCATGGGGGGGATCACCTTCTTCCTGTTCCTGGTCGAGACGGTCACGGGCGTGCTCCTGATGTTCTACTACCGCCCCACGCTGGAGTGGGCGTACAACGACATCCTCGCCCTGCGCGACGTGTATTCGCTCGGCATCATGCGCGAAATCCATCGCTGGGGGGCCCACGCGATGGTGATCACCGTGTGGCTTCACATGTACCGCGTGTTCCTCACCGGCAGCTACAAGCCGCCGAGAGAATTCAACTGGGTGATCGGCGTGATCCTGCTGTTGCTGACGCTGCTGCTGTCGTTCACCGGCTACCTCTTGCCGTGGGACCAGCTGGCGGTGTGGGCCATCACGGTCGGCTCGAACATGGCCCGCGCCACGCCGTTCCTCGGCCACGAGGGGCCGGGCGCCCAGCTATTAACCCTCGGCTACCCGATGATCACCAGCGGCACCGATGCGCGGTTCGCGCTGTTGGGTGCGCGGAACGTCGGCGAAGAAACGCTCAATCGGTTTTACATCCTGCACTGCATCGCCATCCCGCTGGCGGTGGCGCTGCTGTTGGCGATCCACTTCTGGCGGGTCCGCAAGGACGGCGGCATCAGCGGACCTTTGTAGCGGGAAGCAGGGAGCGTGGAGCAGGGAGTTTTTGGATTTCGCGTCACCGCCGCTTGCGGTTTAGCTGATTAATATGCACGGCATTTCCCCTCAACAGTTCGCCGAAACGGTTGCCTCGTTCCTGGTGTGGTTCTACGTCGCACTGGGCACGATGAACGGCGTCGCCGCCTACTACATGTGGCAGCACCGCGAGCCGGTGACCTATTTCCGCGGCCGCCTGCCGGGCCTTGCGTTCTCGGTCACCGACGCCATGCTGTGGACGATCGTGGCGCTGGTGTACATGGTCCTGGCGGCGCTCTGCGCCGCCGCCGGCGCCGGCGGACACCTCGAATCGCTGCCGCAAATGCCGCAGGTGTTCCGCGACCTGGTCAACGCGAGCAGCAAAGCCACGTACTACACGATCGGCACGACGGCCGTGTTGGTCGTGCTCTACCTGTTCCGCGCGTGGTTCGTGAAGCCGACCGTGGCCTGGACGATCTGGAACCTGATGTTCCTGTTCCTCGGCCTGTCGATGCCCGATCCGAACTTCTACGCGATTGTGGCCAAGCCGGACAACGTGCCGATCGTCGCCCTCGTGTTTCTGCTGGCGTTTTTCACTTGGCTCGCGACGTACCGAGCGGTGCAGAACGACCGCCGCACCGAACAAGGCGAGCCGCCGCTGGAGAAGCTCGACAACGAAAAGGTGCTCGTCTGGCCCGACCTGGTCTACACCGAGATGATCTGCATGATCGCCCTCTCGGCGCTACTCATCTTCTGGGCCATCTGGCTGCAGGCGCCGCTCGAGGAACCGGCCAGCAGCGTGAAAACGCCGAACCCCTCCAAAGCCCCGTGGTACTTCCTCGGCCTGCAGGAGATGCTCGTTTACTACGATCCCTGGATGGCCGGCGTCGTGCTGCCCAGCATGATCATCGTCGGCCTGATGGCGATTCCCTACATCGACTTCAACAAGCGGGGCAATGGCTACTACACGATCAAGGAGCGCCCGTTCGCCTACATTACCTTCCAACTCGGCTTCCTGGAATTGTGGGTGACGCTGATCGTGCTGGGAACGCTCTTGCGCGGGCCGAACTGGAACTTCTTCGGCCCCTACGAATATTGGGACGCCCACAAGGTCGAGGCGCTGAACAACGTGAACCTGTCGGAATACTTCTGGCAGTGGTGGCTGGGCCAAAGCTTGCCGGCGGCGCCGCAGATGGAATTGATCCCCGAAAAACTGCCCTGGTGGATCGCCGGCTGGCTGCAGCCGGTGATGAAGTTCGTGGGCATCCTGTTCACGCGCGAGCTGCCCGGTACGCTGCTGGTGCTGGGCTACTTCATCCTGTTGCCGCCGATCATGGCCGTAACCGTGCTGCGGCCGTTTTACCGGCGGATGGGCTTTATCCGCTACATGGTGCTGGCCAACCTGCTGCTGTTCATGGCCGCGCTGCCGATCAAGATGGCGCTCCGCTGGATGTTCAACTTGAAATACCTGATTGCCGTCCCGGAATACTTTTTCAACTTTTGAGAATGCCTGTCCGAACGTGCGTCGCAAGTGACGCGGCGTAGCCTGACCTCCGACCTCCGACCTCCGACCTCTCCCCAATGCCAGCCACTGAAAAAACTTGGCGCGACCAGGCTCGGATGCACGTCATCTTCGGCGTCTCCGCGCTGGTGATGCTGGCGAGCACGATCTGGATGCTGGCCAAGGACCACAACCGCGAGTGGCGCAAGTGGCAACTTGCCGATCGGGCCAAGGAGAATTGGACGATCGCCGCCCACCTGGCCCAGGCCGAGGCCGATACGACGGCCGACCTCGATCGGCTCCGCAACGAGCTGCACGCCGCGCGCGGCACCCAGGTCGACGCCGCCCTCGTGGAGCGATTCAAGGAGCTGGTCGCCAACGAGGACGAGCGGCTGGCGGAAGAGGAGATCAGCGAGAAACCGGCTGACTTCGGCCCGCTCGATGCCGCGCTCCAGGATCTGCAGCAAGCCGAGGCCGGCAGCGAGGATGCCCGCAAGGCTCGCAAGAGGCTCCTCAACGAAATGAACGGCTTCGTGCGCGAGGCGAAGCGGCGCGAGAACTCGCTGCTCACGCGAAAGAAATTCAAGGCGGCCGAGCAGACGGCCGCCGTCAGCGAGCGGGGCATCGCCATCGGCGAAGGCCGGCCAACGGACAAGATCGCGAGCCGGATCGAGGAGCACGCGGAGCTCATCGTCGAGCTGGATGCCCAGCTTGCCGGGGCGAAGGATTACCGCGTCGCGCTGGAATCGCTCGTCAAGGAGGTCCAGGCCGAGGAATTGACGCTCGAAGCCCAGATCGCGGCGATCGAGGCCGAGCTCAACCGCTACCGCGAGAACCTGGCCCGCAACCCGGCCGGGCCGCTCGATGCGCCCGGCGAGTGGATCAACCGGGCCCCCGTGCTCGACGCGCTCTACACCGGCAACATCAAGCTCGACCAGATCTGGTTGCCGGAGATGACGATCAACTACAACTTCAGCTCGGTCGCCCGATACGATCGGTGCATCGTCTGCCATCGGGCGATCGACAAGACGGCGCCAGGCTCGGCCACCGAGCCGGCGTACCCGGCCATCCCGCGCGACGAGCGCGTGCGCACCGTGCGGCTTGGCACGCCGGAGGAAGCGCCGCAGCCGGAGGCGAACGAAGACGGCTCGACGGGCCCGGCGCCCACGATCACCTCGGTGTACGGCATCGTGCTCGCGCCGGAAGGGCAAATCGACGCCGATGCCGTGACGATTCAAGTCGTCGTGCCGGAAAGCCTGGCGGCTCTGGCCGGCTTGCGGATGGGCGACATCATCCAGGAAATCAACGGCGGGCCGGTTCGCTCCGAGGCGGATGCGAGGCACTACCTGCTCGAATACGTGAATTGGGGCGAGCCGCTGCGGATGCGAATCCGCCGCGGCCTCGACCAACCGTTCACCTCGCACCCACGGCTCGACCTGTTCGTCGGCCCTTCGAGTCCGCACAAGAAGGGCGAGATGGGCTGCACCATCTGCCACGACGGCCAGGGCAGCGCCACCGAGTTCAAGTGGGCATCGCACACGCCGAACAACCCGCATCAAGCGCTCCAATGGTCGCGCAAGTACGGCTGGTTCGACAACCATCACTGGATCTTCCCGATGACGCCCGAGCGGTTCATCGAGAGCAACTGCCTCAAGTGCCACCACGACGTGGTCGACCTCGCGCCGAGCGAGCGGTTCCCCGAACCGCCGGCGCCGAAGCTGGTGAAGGGCTACGAGCTGGTGCGCGACTACGGCTGCTACGGTTGCCACGAGATTCCGGGCTACGACGGAGCGAAGCGCATCGGGCCGGACCTGCGCACCGAGCCGAACTTCTCCGAGGTGGCGGCTCAGATCCTGGATGACCAAGGATTGAACGACGAGGAGCGGCAACTGGCGCGGGAGCTGATGCAGCGGCCACACGATGATGCGCTGCGGCACGAATTGATGCGCGCCCTCAATGCCGACACCGCGCTGGCCAATGCGCCGCAAGACGACGCGGCGGACGACGCTTCGCAAGGTGATCGGCAACCGCGCCTGACCCCCGACACCCATGCACTAGCCGGCGCCCTGGCCGACGTCGATTTCCCCGGCCAGCTCCACAAGGTGGGCCCGAGCCTGCGCCACTTGGATTCGAAGGTCGACTACGACTGGCTGTACACGTGGATCCGCCGGCCGGCCGATTTCCGCCCGGACACCCGCATGCCGCAGTTCTTCCTGCACTACGAGCACCTGGGCGACGAGGAGAAAGAGTTTCCGATTCACGACCCGGCCGGCGAAACGCACTTGGTCACCGACCGCCAGTACACCGAGCGGTTCGAGAACATCGAAATCCGCGCGCTGGCCGAATTCCTGCTCGCCAGCAGCCAGCCGTTCGCATACCTCGATCCGCCGCAGGGCGTGACCGAGTCTCCCTCGGCCGAGCGCGGCAAATGGCTGTTCGAGTCGCGGGGCTGCCTGGCCTGCCACTCGCACAAGGATTTCCCCGGCATCGACTCCACGCAGGGGCCCGACCTGTCGCGCCTGGCGGCCAAGTTCAATTCGGGCAAAGGGCAGCGCTGGCTCTATAGCTGGATCCGCGAGCCGAACCATTACCATCCGCGGACCGTGATGCCGAACGTGTTCCTCGATCCGGTCGACCAGACCGACGCCAGCGGCAACCCGACGGGCCGCGTCACCGACCCGGCGGCCGACGTGCTGGCGTTCCTCCTGGGAGTTCCCGCCGATTGGCAGCCGGACGTCGAGGTGCCCAGCCGCGAGCTGTCGGCCGAGGAGGAAGCGGCGCTCACCGATTTGACGACGGTGTGGCTGAGCGCCTCGTTCCCGCGCCGCCGCGCCGAGCGGTTTGCCAGGGAAGGCATTCCCGAGCTGCTGGCCGACACCGTGAAGGTCGACGAAAAGGTGCTGGTCGGCATGACGTCGGCCAACCGGGCGCAGCGGCAGCTCGAGTACGTCGCCCGCCGCTCGATCAGCCGTTACGGCTGCTTCGGCTGCCACGACATTCCGGGCTACGAGACGGCGAAGCCGATCGGCACGCCGCTGGCCAGTTGGGGCCGCAAGGACACCTCGCAGCTGGCGTTCGAGAATATCGGCCAGTTCCTGGCAACCCACGGCATCGGCAATGACGAAGTGGCAGGCGATGGCACAGTGGGGACAGGCGGCTCGCCTGTCGGGCACGCGGCAGGCGAGCCGCCTGCCGCCACTGCACATGGAGTGGGTCATGGCGCGGATCATGGCGGGTCGCATGCCCACGGCCTCGACCCGCTCGACGACAAGTACACGGACGACGAAGCCTACTTCCTGCAGGCGCTCAACGCGCATCAGCGGCAAGGCTTCCTCTGGCAGAAGCTGCGGATGCCGCGGAGCTTCGACTACGAATCCACCCGCACCAAGCGCTACGACGAGCGGCTCCGCATGCCGAAGTTCCCGTTCGATGCCGAGGCGCGCGAGGCCGTGATGACGTTTGTCCTGGGCCTCACGAACGAGGCTCCGGCCACGCGATACATCTACAAGCCCGACGCCCGCCAGGAGGCGATCGTCCAGGGCCGCCACGTGCTCGAAAAGTACAACTGCGCAGGCTGCCACATCCTGGACATGCCGCAGTGGAACGTCGCCTCCGAGCCCGATTGGTTCGACGAGCCGCCCACGACGACGGACTTTCCGTTCATCCGCCCGGTGGTGACGCCGAACCAGATCGAGGAGTCGCTCGAGCCCGATCGCCGCGGCCTGTTGCATGCCGAGCTGCACGGCATGCCGACGCGCGACGAGGAGACGGGCGAACCGCGGCTGGTCGATGAAGACGGCCTGCCCATCGAGCCGGACGACACCGAGAGCGATCCGTACTACGAGTTCCAGCTTTACGAGCATGCCGTGGTGAGCGGCGCGCCGCGCGTCGTGGGGCTGCAGAACCTCATGGTGGCGGCCGACCGCGAGACGGGCGGCCTCAAGCGGGGCACGGCGCACGCCGGCCTCGGCGGCGACCTGGCGAAGTACCTTTATCCGCGGGTCATTGCCGACGAGCGGCAGCGGAACCCCGCCGTCGTGGCCACCGAGGCCTGGGGTTGGTTGCCGCCGCCTTTGCACCACGAAGGCGCGAAGGTGCAAACCGATTGGCTCCACGACTTCTTGATGGACCCCACGCGGATCCGCCCGGCGGTCGTCATGCGGATGCCCAACTTCCACATGTCGAGCGAAGAGGCGTCGAAGCTGGTGAACTACTTCGCGGCCAAGAGCAATGCCGAGTTTCCGTACGAGTACAACACGCGCCGCCGCGGCGGCTACCTGGCCCAGCTCGAAGCGGCCCACCCGGAGCTGCTCGACGACGCCATGCGGATCGTCACCGACGGCAACTACTGCGTGAAATGCCACTCGATCGGCGACTACGACGTCCGCGGGGCGGTGAAGACGCTGGGGCCCGATTTAGACGAGGTTTACCGGCGATTGCGGCCGCAATACACGCGGCATTGGATCGCCAACCCGCAGCGCATCTTGCCCTACACCGGAATGCCGGTCAACATACCGTACGCGCCCGATGCGCCCCATCTGGGCGGCGTCAGCCAGCAGTTGTTCCCCGGCACGAGCATCAAGCAGCTGGACGGCGTGGTGGACCTGCTGATGAACTTCGACGAGTATACGAAGCGCCGCACGTCGGTGAAGTCGCTGGTGACCGAGCCGCCGCCGCCCGCCGCCGAACCCACCTCCGGCACCCGCCCGCCCGACGACCGCTCGGCCCTGCGTTGAAAACAAAGCACACATGACCATTTACCGCGAAGCGGTTTAACACCGTAACCCAAGGGCGCCTCGCCGCGGCGACCGCACCCTGGGTAAGTCAAACAACAATAATCGGTTACGCTGAAAGCGTTACACAATCCGCGAGATGATAACGGGATGTTTAACCCCTTCGGGGTAACGGACAATTATTTTGCCGGTTAACCCAGGGTGCGCTGCGCGACCCTGGGCTTTGGAGTGGAGCGCCTGCGGCGTTCGCTCCCCACATTCGATGAGGCCAACCATGTGCAATACAATGACTCGCTTCGCCTTAATCTCGGCTGGCATGCTTGGGATTTTCTTGATGGGGCACCACTCCGCGTCGGCGGCCGAATGGGGCTCGCTGAAGGGCCGGTTCGTCGTCGACGGCAAGGCGCCCGAGGCGCCGCCGCTGGTGGTTACCAAAGACGCGTTCTGCATGAAGACCAAGCCGGAGAACCATTCGCTGGTGGTCGGCGAGGACGGCGGCCTGGCGAACGCGGTCGTGTTCCTGCGCGTGCCGCGCCGTGGAAAGGTCGAAGTGCATCCCGATTACGAGGCCCAGCTCAGCGAGCCGGCCGTGCTGGACAACGAAGACTGCGCGTTCAAGCCGCACATCACGCTGGTGCGGGCCGGCCAGCCGTTTGTGATCAAGAACTCCGACCCCACCGGGCACAACACGAACGCCCGGCTGGTGGCCAACGGGGCGTTCAACGTGCTGATCGCCGAGGGCCAGGAGAACAAAATGACGTTCAGCAAGGCGGAGCCGATCCCGATGCCGGTCAACTGCAACATCCATCCGTTCATGGAAGGCCACGTGCTTGTGCAGGAGCATCCGTACATGGCCGCCTCGGCCGAGGACGGCACGTTCGAGATCAAGAACATCCCCGCCGGGGAGCACGAGTTCCAGTTCTGGCACGAGGCGCCCGGTTACTTGAAGGACCTCAAGGTCGAGGGCGGGAAGACGAACCGGCAGGGCAGGGCGGAGATGAAAATCCCCGCCGGAGAAACGCTGGACCTGGGCGACATCCAGGTGCCGGCCAGCATGCTCAAGTGAGAGGTCGGAGGTCGGAGGTCAGAGGTCGGGGATTGGAAGTTGGCGAACGTGTGAGTTGGAAGATGCAAGACGTGTGTTTCAAGGCCAGGGTGCTTTATTGCGTCGTGGGCGCGACGGTGCTGGCCGGTTGCGACCGGCAGGCCGATTTGGGTCCGGTGGCCGACGCGGCGACGGTCGAGTCGTATCGCACGGCGCTGGCCACGGCCGTTGAGGCGGGCGAAGGCGTCCAGGCGGCCGCCTCGACGGGCACCGGCTGGGCGACGATCCGCGGCCAGTTCGTGTTCGACGGCACGCCGCCGCAGATGCCGCCCTACAACGTGACCAGAGAGCACAGCATCTGCACCGTGAACGGCACGCCGCCGCCGCAGGAAACACTGCTGGTCGACAGCGCGTCGGGCGGTATCCAGAACGTCGCCATTTATTTGCGCGACGCCCCGCGGGTGCACGAGTCGGCCCAGCCGAAAAGCGAACCGGTCGATTACGACCAGAAGAACTGCGTATTCCTGACGCACGTGTTGGCCGTCACCACGGGCCAGACGCTGAATATCAAGAACAGCGATCCGACCGGCCACAACACGAACATCCTCGGCGCCGGGTTCAACCAATTGATCCCCGAGGGCGCGTCGATCTCATACAAGTTGCAGCGAGAAACGGCTGTGCCCTCGCAGGTGGTGTGCAGCATCCATCCCTGGATGATCGCCTACCTGCTGCCCCGCGAGAACGGCTACTTCGCCGTCTCCGACGACCAGGGCCGGTTCGAGATCGCCAACGTGCCGGCCGGCGAGGAGATCGAATTCCAGGTGTGGCACGAGAGCGGGGCCGCGCCGGCGGGCGGCCTCGTGGGCAAGGCGCCCGACGCCCCGGATATGAAATGGTCCAGCCGAGGCCGCGTGACGCTCACGCTCCAGCCGGATGAAGTGAAAGAAGTCAAAGTAGTTGTTCCCGCGACCGCCTTTCGCGGCTAGGGCAAATTAGGAATCACCACAGAGACACAGAGTTCACCGAGAAGACGAGCTGAAATAGGGATGTCGAATGAGACTTGCACGCGCAGAAAAAGAGGTCTCATCGTATTTTGCTCGACATGAAGTTTTCGCATCTTTGGCTCTTCCTCAGTGCCCTCTGTGTCTCTGTGGTTAATTAACATGCTTTATTCCAAGTTGGCATCGACTTTTGCAGTGGTTGTCGTCGCGGCGGCACTTGCCGGCTGCGCCGAGAGCGAGCCGCCGCCGTTTCGGCTGGATATGACCAACGTGGTGGCCCGCGAGATCTCGCCCGACCACCAGAAGGCGATCGCCAATATCCTGGGCGCGATGTTCGGCACGCCGGATAAGCCGTTCGCGCTGCCGGAAACGGGCCTCGACGGGCGCAAGCTGGCGATGGCGGCCGGGCCCGTGTGGAGCGACGAGCAAGGCGGCAAGCACGGCCTGTACCGTCGCCACTGCGCCCATTGCCACGGCATATCGGGCGACGGCCGCGGCCCCACCGCCGCCATCTTGGACCCCTATCCGCGCGACTACCGCAGCGGCGTGTTCAAATTCAAGAGCACCTACACGGCCGCCCAGCCCACCGACGACGACCTGAGGCGCATCCTTAGCGACGGGGTGCCCGGCACGTCGATGCCGTCGTTCGCCCTGCTGCCGCCCGACGAGATCGACGCGCTGGTCGAATACGTGAAGTATCTGAGCATTCGCGGCCAGATGGAGACCGCGCTGGTGAACTTCGTGTTCGACGAAGGGTTCGAGCCGGACGAGCCGCTCGACCCGGCCGCCGACCCGGAGCTGAAGGACATCATCATGAACGACCTGCTGGCGGACGTGATGGAAGAGTGGCAGGCGGCTAGCGAGGCGGTCATCGTGCCGGAGGATTCCGCCATTCCGCCGGACGACCGCACGCCGCAGGAGATCGCCGAATCGGCCGCCAAGGGCCGCGAGCTCTTCTTCAGCGCCACGAAGGGCAACTGCGTGAAGTGCCACGGACCGACGGCGCTGGGCGACGGCCAGCAGGACGATTACGACAACTGGAACAAGGCGAACGTGCAGTTTATCGACGATACCAAAGCCCTCGCCGAGGAGATTCCAGACCTCAAGCAGCGGATGTCGCAGCTCAAGGGCGACGAGCGACAACAGGCCAAGGAGGAGCTGGATCGCAAAGGCCGCGAGCTGGAAAGGCGCGAGGAGCTGATTGCGCACATGCTTGCGCCGCGAAACGCGTTCCCGCGCAACCTGCGCGACGGGCGGTATCGGGGCGGCCGCCGGCCGCTCGATATCTTCTGGCGCGTGTCGGCCGGAATCGCCGGCACGCCGATGCCGGCCAGCGGCCCGGCCTCCGAAGGCGCGCAGGGCACGCTCACCGAGGAAGAGATCTGGCACATTGTCGATTACGTTCAATCGCTGCCCTACGAACGCGTCAACCAGCCGCAGACCGGTCCGGTGAACGTCGAGGCAGTGAATTAGGTTTGGGAGTAGGTGAGTAGGTGAGTAGGTGAGTAGGTGAGTAGGTGACCGAGATGCAGTACTTACTCACTTACTCACCTACTCACTTACTCACTCCCTGGAGAAAATCGTGAAGCGTTTCTGGGCCTTAGTATTCCTCGCGGTGCCGGTGTTCGGCGTGCTGACGTTCGTCGTCGCGCCGTATTTCAACCACTGGTTCCCGCAGGACATTTCCGAGCACGGCCGGGTGATCGACCAGTTGTTCATGTTCATCCTCTGGCTGACGGGCATCATCTTCGTCGCCACGGAGGGGGCGCTGTTCTACTTCGCCTGGAAGTACGACGCCCGAACGAACCGCGCGCCGGTGAAGTTCTCGCACGGCGACCACACGTTGGA
Source organism: uncultured Planctomycetaceae bacterium (assembly GCA_964532675.1). Lineage (GTDB taxonomy): Bacteria > Planctomycetota > Planctomycetia > Pirellulales > Lacipirellulaceae > JABDGM01. Next base: position 1,968 of record CAZHIV010000214.1, on the reverse strand, counting down.
AGTCGTGTGGACGATCCTGCCGGCGGTGACGCTGCTGTTCATCGCCATCTACCAGATGAACGCCTGGGCCGACGCCAAGATGCGCAAGCCCGATATCCCGGTCACCGCCGAGATCACCGGCCGGCAGTTCAACTGGGACGTCCGCTACCCAGGCCGCGACGGCGAGCTGCACACGGCCGACGACATCATTCGCGTCGACGGCGACATTCACTTCCCGGTCGACGAGGAGGTGCTGCTGGTGATCAAGAGCGACGACGTGCTGCACAGCTTTTTCCTGCCGAACCTGCGGGTGAAGCAGGACGTCGTGCCCGGCATGGCGCAATACATGTGGTTCAAGGCCCGCCAGAGCGGGCGCTACGACATCGTGTGCGCCGAGCTGTGCGGCTGGGGCCACTACAAGATGAAAGGCCGCGCCACCTTCGAGCCCCGCAGCGAGTTCAACGCCTGGCTCGAGGATAAATACGCCGAGCAGCAAGCCCGCACGATTGCGGCGTCCGATTAATGAAGCAATACGTTACCTGAAGTCCGGCGTTGCCGCCGGCGCTAAACTGCCGATCACTGAACCCTGAATCCTGAACCCTTCGTAATGTCCACCGTAACCTCCGACGCCCACGGCCACGCACACGAACACGCCGAGCACGCCCACGCCGGCGGGTTTTTCTCGACGTACGTCTTTTCGCGCGACCACAAGATCATCGGCATCCAGTTCCTGTTCAGCACGCTGCTGTGGTTCCTGGTGGGCGGCATCCTGGCGCTGGCCGTGCGCTGGCAGCTCGCCTACCCGTGGGCGGAGATGCCGATCCTCGGCCAGTTGATGCATCCGGCCGAAGGCGGCCAGATCGCGCCGGAAACCTACTCCATGCTCTTCACCATGCACGCCACGGTGATGATCTTCCTGGTGATCATCCCGATCCTGGCCGGCGCGTTCGGCAATTTCTTGATCCCGCTCATGATCGGGGCCGAGGACATGGCCTTCCCGACGCTCAACATGCTCAGCTACTGGTTCATGTGGCCGGCGTTCGTGGCGTTTGGCATGAGCTTTTTGGTGGGTTCGGCGCCGGGCGCCGGCTGGACGAGCTACCCGCCGCTATCGCTTACCCAAATGTCCGAATGGTGGTTGGAGCCGCAGGTGCTCTGGCTCACCGGCCTGACGTTCGTCGGCATCGCCTCGATGATGGGCTCGGTCAACTACCTGACGACGATCATCCAGATGCGGGCCCCCGGCATGACGATGTTCCATCTGCCGATGACGATCTGGGCCATGTTCATCACGGCCATCCTGCAGGCGTTCGCGCTGCCCGTGCTCACGGCGGCCGGCTTCATGCAACTGGCCGACCTCACGCTGGGCACCGGCTTCTTCATCCCCGAGGGCTGGAGCGCGGGCAACACGGCCCCCGCCTCCGGCGGCGGCCAGCCGCTCTTGTGGCAGCACCTGTTCTGGTTCTACAGCCACCCGGCCGTGTACATCATGATCCTGCCGGCGATGGGCATGGTGTCCGACATGATCAGCACCTTCGCCCGCAAGCCGCTGTTCGGCTACAAGCCGATGGTCTACTCGATCGCCGGCATCGCGGGGCTGGGCTTCATCGTGTGGGGGCACCACATGTTCGTCTCCGGCATGAGCCCCGTGCTGGGCATGACGTTCATGGTGGCCACGATGTTCATCGCCCTGCCCAGCGCGATCAAGGTGTTCAACTGGCTGGGCACGATCTGGGGCGCGAAGATCCAGTTCACCACGCCGATGCTGTTCGCCCTGTCGTTCGTGTCGATGTTCATCATCGGCGGCCTGTAGGGCATTTTCATGGCCGCCACGCCGGTGGATATCTTCATCCACGACACGTACTTCATCGTGGCCCACTTCCACTACGTGCTCTTCGCCGGCACCGCGATGGCCGTGTTCGGCGCGATTTATTTCTGGTTCCCCAAGATGTTCGGCCGCATGATGAACGACAGTTGGGGCAAGCTGCA
>CAZHIV010000213.1:0-5289 GCA_964532675.1 uncultured Planctomycetaceae bacterium | reverse complement strand
GAAGTCGGTGACTTCCGAGCCGACGAAGTACGTCTGCTCGAGCTTCTGAAAATCCTCGCTCACGTCGACAAACTCGCCCAGCAGTTGCGCGCGGACCTCGCGCGCGTTCGTGAACACGAGGGCAGATAGAAGGAAACACCGCAGCAGGAGCCAAGGAAAACCTGATGTCATGAAGCAAACTCTCGAACGTACGGCGTCACCGATCTATCGTGATCGTCGCGCGGACTCGCCACGCACGCGACCAACGACGATTGATATCATCGCCGCCGTGAGCATGACCGGCGTCGCCGGCTCAGGGACCGGTACGTTAGCGGCACCGTTGTTGGCCGACTGCCCGAAATTAGATTGCCACGCCTGATAATCTGCCTGCGAATAGATCGTGCCAAGGCCCTGGCGCCAAACCGCGTAGTCGGCCGTGTCGACGATGCCGTCGCCATTGAAATCGCCGGGCAGTCCGGCGTCGATCAGCACGGCCATGATCGAGCGGGCCGGGATGTTCAGCGAAAAACTGTTGCCGAGGCCGGTCGACATGGGCGTTTCGAGGGGCGTCGTTTGCGTCACGCCGTAGAGCCAGCTCGTGCCGGACTCATCCAGGTCGACGCCAGCGATGTTGACGTTCACGTTCGAGCTGCCGGACGAGTTCAGGTTCGCCAGCAGCATCCCGACGCGGCCGTCCGGAAGCACCAGCGAGTGGACTTCGACACTGCCGCTCGACGACGTCGTTTGGACGAAATCCGAACCGGCCTTCGCGATATGGCTGAAGACTTGCATGCCGTAAAAAGCGCCGCCGCGTATCAGGTTTGACGAATTATCGCCGATGAAACTGTTGGCGCTCAGTTCGAGCCAATGAACGCTCTTCACGCCATCGGCCAGCGCGGTGGCGTAGGTATTCGCCGCATAGACGCCATCGATCTGCGGATTGGCGACGTTGCCGAAATAGCCGAATTCCGTCATGTGGAGTTCGATATCGTCGGACGCGCCGGGAGCGACGTAAGTGTCGATACGGTTGCGAACCGTGTTGAACAGACCCGGCAAGTCGTCCGTCGAGTTGAGCACGGCGTTCGTACCGCCACTGGAATAATAGTGAATGATGCCAAAATCCATATTCGGTCCCGCGATCGGCAGCACGTTCGCATCCCAATTCCGAGCAGGATCGGCCACGTCGCCAACGCCTCCCGGGCCCACCAACACGGCGCCGATCTTGATCGAGGGATCGACGAACTTCATGGCCGATGCGAACTCATTGAAATTATTGGCATAGGTAGTGGGCGAGAGGTCGGGATGATTGCCCCGGCCAGGGCCGTACGGGTTTGGCGCGTGCAGGTCGTATTGCCAATTCCAATTCGCGTCGTAATCGGAGTAATAGCCGTTGCCGTTGATTTCATTGCCGACTTCCCAGTGCTCGATGCCGATCGGCTCATCGTGATTAATGGCCAGAAAATCGTACTGATTGTCGGGGTTCTGAGCGGGCGTAAGCCCGCGCAGCGTGGCCCAATAACCGACCGTCCGCCAGTCGTTGCCCTCGGCATCGACGCCGATAACGCGCGCGTCGCTGGGGTCACCGTTGGCGTAAGCGACCCACGCGGCCGCCTCTTTCGGCTGGCCGCCCATCGTGGCGCCGTGACTGGAGCCATAATTCACGGTCACCATGCCCTTCGCGCCGGAGCCGTCCATCAACCGGCTTACGAAGTTGCCAAAGTGCGATGCTGAGGCGGCGTATCCGCCGGTCGCCGTGTGATTCGTCCAATGGTAGATGCTGGCGTAGTTGCCGCCAGGGTAGCGGAGCAATTGCACGCCGGCGGCTTCGATCTCACTCGGCACTTGCGCCGCGCCGAAGATGTTCGCGTAGACCGAGGTGTGCAGGCCGATGCCGATATCGGGCATTGGGGCCAGAGCGTTGCCGGCGTTGACCGTCACGTTCACTTGCGCGCGCAGCGGCGGCGACAACGAAAAGAGTGCCACCGCGACGGCGAGCGCGGCCGCTATCCGCAATCTACGGGCGCAATATCGACTATGCGCCAGGCGTTCTACGTGAATAAGCATTTCTCTCTTCCCGTTCGCGACGCCGCCAGATTAAAAAAGCTGCCAGCGTCATCGATAGCAGTCCCGTCGATGGCTCCGGAATGTTGCCCGTAGCGCCGCCGGCGCCGAATCCGAGTCCGGTCCACGTTTCGCCGAAATGATCTCGCCAGACGGCGAAGTCGTCGCCGTCCACTTTGCCGTCACCGTTTCCGTCCGCGGCCAGTTGATACCCGGTCTGGTTCTGCATGCTGCGCCACACCACGTAATCGGCGGCGTCGACCACGTGGTCGCGGTTGTAGTCGCCGCTTAACGGCACGGTGTTGGTAACGAGATAGATTTGCCGCGATTTGGTGGTGATATACATCTCGCCGAAGACGCCTTCGCCATAGCGCGAGTCGTTGCGAAATAGTCCCAGGAGCGAGTTCAAGTTGTCGCTCGACTGCGGTGGCGTGTTCGGATTGTTGTCGTGGTCGAGCGTCAAGTGGAGGCGCCGTACCTCGGCCTCGGTGAGCTCGCTCGGCTCGTCGCGGTCGGCGTCGCCCGGATCGAGCTGCGTCGTCGCGTCGACCATCGCGTCGAGGTCGGTGTGGTAGACGTCGCCGTGATTGAAGGCGAAGTTATGGAAGATGAACTGGTTTTGGAGCTCCGGATCGCTGCCGTTGCGAATCACGAAACCGCTGGCGATCGAGGTGGCGGTGTAGTCCTGGCTCACATTTACGTTGGCGCCGTTGTGATCGTATTGGGCGACGGGATAGATGTACCGATTTCCGTCCGGGCCGACGCCGACGGTCGCTTCGTTGGCGGGCAGCGGCTCGACGCCGGTGATATAACCGGCATTGACGCCCGGCGGCGTGTAGTTGTTGCCTTGCAGGTGGACGAACGTGCCCTCGCGCTTGGGCCAGCCGTAGTTGCCGCCGGAGACGACGAGGTTCACTTCTTCGATGTTGCTGCGGCCAATATCGCCCACGAGAATGTGGATATTGCCTTCGTCGTCGGGATTGAAGGAAAACGTGTGCGGATTCCGCATTCCGTAGGCGAATACTTCGCCCAGCACCGGCGTCCCCGCGGGGCTCGGATTGCTGCCGCTGTAGAACGGGTTGGTGCTGGGGATCGTGTAACGGATCGGCCCTGCTCCATCCGGGTCGAGCGGATCGATGCGGAGCATCTTGCCCATCACGTCGCCGCGGTCCTGCGGATCGTCGAACGGCGAGTCCTGGTTGTTCGAGTCGCCGTGCGTCACGTAGAGTAAGCCGTAGTCGTCGTCGCCGGGCCGCGAATGTGGATTGAAGCGGGCCTGTTTGATGGGGTGGTCGTAATTGGGCATCTGCACCCGGAACAGCTCGCGGTACGTGCTCGACTCGACGGTGCCGGTAGTGTGGTTGAACGTCCACTCGGCCAGAACGCCGTCGCCCGTGGCGCCGCCGTAGCCGCTGTTTCCCAGATAGAAGAAGCTTGGATGGCCGGGATTATTGGGCCGGCGCTCGAGCATCGTCGTGTAGAGCTTGCCGTAGCCCGGCGCCGCCGGGTTCTCGAATTCGGGATGGAAGGCGACCGACTGCAACCCGCGCTGTCCGTCGCTGCCATCCATGGGCCGGCCGGTGGCCGTTTGAACGGCGGCGGCCGCATTGAACCAGGGAACGGGCGTCGTCGTGCCGTTGGGATTGTTATCGATGACGAAGACGGTGCCCGCGGTAGCGGTCACGTACAGCCGCGCGTCGCCGGGCCTGGTGGTGACGCCGATGATTTCGTTGTGCGAACTGGGCAACGTGGCATAGGGCCGCAAATGGAGCGTCGCGCCGGAAAACGTGATGTTGTCGTTCAGCAGGTCCTGCTCAGCGCCGGACGCCGGCAAGGCGACCAACAGGCTCAGCGCCAGCATCGGCGCGAGGTATGTCACTCTGCGGTTTCGATGAGCCATCCGACCAACTGCGCAGTTCGACAAGCTAATTGAGAAAAAGGCAATCCCGCGCCGGCCGGGCCGCTTCCTGCGAGTGTTCGGGAACAATCAAACGAGCGAAACGGGTCTCAATTCACCCCTTCAGTCGACGTCGTCTCGGGCGTCATGGGATCCCCCGCGCCGGCCGATGTGCCATTGCAAGTGCCTGCGCGTTTATGTTTATTCGTTCGCTCAATATCCCTCGGGAACGACTTCTGGACCAGGGTTGCTGCCAACCAATGGGCCTCCGGAGGTATTGTTGCGGGTGCCGAGCGCGTTGAGCACGAAAAGCTCAATGTCGTACGAGATGGAGTGTACTGAGCCGTCGGCAAATACTGCGTTCACCGAAGCCGGATGTGCGGAGCCGATTACCAGCGTGTAAAAAGATGCATTGTTCCAATTGCTCCCCGCTGTCCCGGTATGCTCTGCGTCATATTCCCCATCGTTCATTGGTCGAATGCACGTGCAGCGCATCGTGTCGGCGTCCCAGCCGTCGGTCCAGCCGCGGTCATCGGAAGCACTGCCACCAGCGTAAGCTTGCGTATAGATATACTTCTCGGTTATCATCATCGTCTTAGATGTTCCATCTGTGACTTTTCTCATCGTCGTTGGCCGGGGTACATTTGTAACGAACACCCCCTCCATTTTTTGGAACTGATAATCATACGCGCCTACGTCATTGCGAAAGGGCGACCGTACGATCACACCGTCATACACGGCGTTTGCCAATTGAATGTCGCCTCCATCAGGATCCATCGAGGACGGAGGTGGACTCGGCGATTCCGGTTTCGTGAAATATGTGCGCGCCGTGCCCGGCGACGGCTGTGACGTCAGGTCGAGAGGCTGGGCGTCGGTGGTGAATATTTTCGTGGCAGGATGTACACCCGCGTAATCCGTCAAGGTGAACGTCCCATCGGGATGCGTCACATTCACGATACCGCGTCGGCTGGGACAAACATAAAGCGGAACTACGGTGGGCGCTAGCTCCTCCTGAGCTGTCAGACCGTGAACGGCGTCTTCCTCCAAAAACGGAAGAATTTGAAAGCCCCACCCGAGGCCTTGCTTTTCCGGCCCCACGGCACGGCCGCCTTCGACGAACCAATCGATCTTAGGCGACCAAAAGGCTCCGCCCGTCGGGAACATTTTCACGGTATCGTAGTGGTTTAACACTGCGAGCCCGATGTTCTTCAGATTGTTTTTACATTGGGTGCGCCGAGCGGCTTCGCGGGCGGCCTGGATGGCGGGCAACAACAGCGCCACCAGGATACCGATGATGGCGATGACCACGAGCAGTTCGACAAGTGTAAAGGCTCGACTTGAGCGCTTAGTTT